>CAYOBT010000677.1:0-1502 GCA_964402205.1 uncultured Anaerolineales bacterium | reverse complement strand
GAATCTGGATGACAAGCTGGCGGTCGCCAACGGCTGCCGTTGACGTATACTCCACCCAGATCCACAGCACCTGCCACTCTTCGTCAGCGCTGACGGTGAATACCTTGTCGCTGTCGTCTGCCGTCTCGTCTGCTGTCAACGTGACGCGCCACGTATCGCGCGTGTCAAGCGGCGCTGCTGGCGTAACCGCGAGCGGACCTTCTCTTAGCTGGGTCAGTTTCGGCATGCGCTCCCCCTATACCGCCAACAGCTCGACTTGCAACGTGCCCGGGTTTGCGATGACCCCCACCTCTTGGGCGGGGATCCGAATTCGCTCCACCAACTCGAACAGCTCGATGGGGCCGAAGGTGAAAGTTTCCGCACCCGCCCCGACGGGCGTAAACTGGATGACGTTGCCCTGGATCAGGCTTGTAACGTCTGCCCCTCCGACCACGGCCCCGACCGCGTACGCGGACGCATCCGCCCACTCGCCCGCACCTGCCGGGGCCATCGCCGTCAGGCTGTATATCGACGTCTGAAGCTGCAAGGCAAACGCCCCCGCCCCAGCGCCCTCCGTGTATGTGATCTGGAGCATACACCGCGCCGCACCCGACACGCGTAGCTCGGTCGGCGCTGCGTCCCATGCCCCCGCTGCCGGGAGAGCCGCCGACGCCCGAGCCTCTTGAAGGCCCTCGATCCCCACGCCTAGAGTCATGGTCGCCCCCTTTGACACAAAAAAAGGCCGAAGCCGTGGGTCCTCCCCACAGCCTCGGCCTCGTCAGCCATCTCGCCTATTCGCTTAGCCTGGGTCCGCGCGCGAGTGGTTTCCTCCCGCGCGCGAACCTACAGGTACCTCCATTCTAGCATGCCTGCGCCCTTACGTCAAGGCGGCCCGCTCATTCCTGCCCCTCGTTTCCCGTCACCCGTTCAGCCCAAGGCCGCGCCTCGCTGTGCCATCGCTGGACCTGCGGCGGCCCCCATCCGCGCAGGCTGCCCTGCTCGATGCGCAAGCGGACGGTAAGGACCGCCGTACCATCGCCCGCCTTGCGCCGTGCGCACGTTTGCAGGTCCGCAACGAGCTGGCGCCATGCTGACGCGTCCGTCGGCATGATGCCTCAGCCCCCGCCTGCGCGCATCATTCCGAACGCTCGCAGCAATCGCACGACTTGCGCCCCTCCAGCTGGGCCAGCAGATCCGCAATCTGGGCCTCCACAATCTCGCCGACCTTGGCCTCGTTGACTTTGTGCTCTGCCACGATACGGCGGACAATGGCCTCCACGCACGCCTCCTCGCTCTCTGATAGCGCCTGCTCTGTAAGGGCCTGGCTCAGCATGTCACACAACGCCCGCGCCTGTGGCCGGGATAGGCGAATTCGGATCCGGTGCTCCGCCTTCTGTCGCTCCGCATCCATCCGCGCAACCAACACCAGAATCGGGTGAGTGTCCCCCGACGCCTCCGGCATCTCGATGACGGTGAAGTGGTCCCGCTCCCCGATCCGCGCCTCAACTCTTGTTTGGATCATC
>CAYOBT010000676.1:0-1505 GCA_964402205.1 uncultured Anaerolineales bacterium | reverse complement strand
CCCGTTTGTGACGAGCAGGCACCCCGTACGCCAACGTGTCGTCGGGCACATCACGCGTCACCACCGATCCTGCCCCAGTCCGCGCGTTCCTGCCAAGCGACACTGGCGCCACCAACATGGTGCCACTCCCAACAAAGGCGCCCTCACCGATGTCGGTGTGATGCTTGCGCGCCCCATCATAGTTGCAAGTCACTGTACCAGCCCCGATGTTCGCATTAGGGCCCACCTCGGCATCGCCGATATAGGAAAAGTGCCCCATCTTGACGCCCTTGGCCAGATGCGCGTTCTTGACCTCGCCAAAGTTGCCCATGTGCACACCCTCACCGAGATGCGCTCCCTTGCGCAGATGCCCGAACGGGCCGATCTCGCTGCCATGCTCCATTCGCGCCTCTTCGACGACGGAGGCGAATACACGGCAGTCGTCGCCAATCGCGCTATCGCGAATCACTGCGTTGGGACCGATCTCGCATCCCTCGCCGATGACGGTCTCACCTCGCAGATCGGTGTTGGGATGTATCACCGTGTCACGACCCACGAGGACGGTTGGCTCGGCATAGGTCGTCGCGGGATCGATGAGCGTGACGCCACTATTCATCAAGCGCTCGTTCACTCGCCCGCGCAGGATGGCAGCAGCCCGGGCCAAGTGCGCACGCGTGTTGATCCCCTGCACCTGGGAGACGTCGTCGATGGTGTAAGCCACCACTCGACGCCCCGCGTTGACGGCGAGCTCGACCATATCGGTGAGATAGTACTCGCCCTTGGGCTGCGTGATCGTCACTTGGGGAAGGTACTCCCAGAGAAAGGCAGCGTCAAAGCAGTAGATGCCGCAGTTCAGTTCCGTGAGGGCCAGCACCTCCGGGCTCGCCACGGCCTCCTCGACGATGGCTACGGGTTCCCCCGCCTCGTCTCGGACGATGCGCCCAAAGCCCATCGAGTCTTCCGAATGAACGGTAAGCATGGCCACGGCTGCAGCGCTGGATCGCCGCAGATCCACCAACGCCTGCAGCGTCGCGGCCCTTAGGGTGGGCATATCGGCATACAGAACTAGCACAGCACGGCTCGTGCCCTGGACGAGGTCGCGTGCCTGGAGCGTCGCATGCCCCGTCCCGAGCTGTTCCTCTTGCAAGGTGTAGAGAGCCGCATCTCCCACCACATCTCGCACCTGGTCCGCGCCCACGCCGATGACCAGAGCAATGCGCTCCGCTCCCGCACGGTGCGCGGCGTCCAGCGACCAGAGCACCATTGGCCGCCCAAGCACCTCATGGAGCACTTTGGGGTGGTTGGAGCGCATCCGGGTTCCCTGACCAGCAGCAAGGATCACAGCCGCGAGATCGTACATGTTTCGCCTCCAAGAAAAACGGGCCAGCCGCGTCCTCGCCTCGACTGCGAGAAAGACCCGACGTGGCCCTCACATGAACGCACCAAGGCAACAGAGCCCTGAGAACGCCTAGCTGGGGCGGAAGGATTCGAACCTCCGAATGGCGGCTCCAAAGGCCGCTGCCTTA
>CAYOBT010000675.1:0-1505 GCA_964402205.1 uncultured Anaerolineales bacterium | reverse complement strand
GGCGGGACGATCTAGAGCGCCGCGTGCACGACCTCAAACTCACGCGCCAGGTCACCATGCAGAGCCTGCCTCAGATCCGACTCGTCCAGGACGTGGACAAGTCGCTCATTACCAAGATCCAGAGCAGCGTGCTGACCACGATTCCGGTGTGGAAGAGCCAGATCGCGCTGCCCATCACCCTGTGGAACCAGCAAAAGGCGCTGACGATGCAGCGCAACGTGACCGATACGACCAACGAGATGTTGGCTCGCAACGCTGAGCTGTTGCGGATGGGATCGGCAGAGGCCCGTCGCGAGGTGGAACGTGGCATCTTTGACATCGAGACCATCAGAAAGGTCAACGGCGAGCTCATCACCACTATCGAAGAGAGCATCCAGATCGCCGAGGAGGGTCGCCAGAAGCGTGCGCTCGCTGACCATGAGATGGTGCAGCTAGAGGCCAACCTCGGCAAGTCGCTGCTTGACGCACAGGATGCGAGTCGCCGGCTCACCGACTAGAACGGCCTCGCTACCATTTGGCAAGCAGCGGTTTGCGCGGGGCCGGGCCAGGGGAACCACGTGTCGCTGGTCAGGCCGTCGGTGATCTCGTTCTTGGCGTCGCTGTCGATCACGACGCGCAGCCACTCTCCCTTGCACGGTATCTTGGGGACCACTCGGTTCCTCGGATCGCCAAGGCGAGCTGGGCGTGTATCCGTCATTGTGTCACCTGGTGGTCTGCGCACCCTCAGGCAAGTGGATGGTATCGGCACCACCACGTCATCATGTCGACGTCTAGGTCGACGAACATTGAGAGCCCGATGCCGCGGTCATTTCACCCGTCACCGATCGGGACACGAGAGGATCGGGCTAGCGGTAAGGAAACTCACCCAATGGTAGATGCTTGCGTCGAACAGATCGCCGGCGAATAGGCGCATCCACTGCTTGCTGTCCGAGGAGAAGCTGCAGCGATTCTAGGTACCGCTCAGGGCGCAGTCTCGGATCGGAGTACGTACGTCGCGTGTATGCCGCTACCGAAACCGCAGCACGACTGGCAGGTGGAAGCCACGCCATGCGCTGATGTACCCAGGCTTGGTCTCCGTATCCTCGCTGCCTAGGCCAGAGACCGTCAGCGTCACCGTGCAGGAGCCTGGCTCCTCGTACACGTGCACCGGATGGGTCTGCATGCTGCTCGCGCCGTCGCCAAACTCCCATAGCGCGGCATCATCGTCGCCCGTGGAGATGTTCGCGAAACTCACGGTCAGCGGTGCCGCACCAGTTGTGGGCGTCGCGACGAACGATGCTTCCACCGGCGGTAGGACCGTCACATAGTTGGGCCTCGCCAGCGTGTCCGTCCCGCCCGAACCGCTCACGGTAAGCGTGACCGTGTAGATGCCCGGGACCTGGTACAGGTGCGACGGGCTATGCATGGCGCTGGCCCAGCCATCGCCCAAGTCCCACCAGCAATCGGCATAGTCGCCGCTGGATGTGCTGCTAAAAGCTCACCGTATAGGGCGCGACGCCTTCCAG
>CAYOBT010000674.1:0-1507 GCA_964402205.1 uncultured Anaerolineales bacterium | reverse complement strand
TGGGGGCAGCCCCACTTCTTTGACGGTCATACCCTCCTCGAGGATGGCCACCCGATGGGCATGCTCGAGGCCCTGGTGCCGCTCTTCCCAGCTGCTCTTGAGGCGCTCGTGTGCCTCCTTTGAGAGCTCGCCTGGATGCTCCAGGACCACGCCCGGCCGGGCCCCGTTGGCAAAGAACCGCCCGCCGAACTCCTCTGTCGACAGAGCCAGACCCACAGCCTGCCGGGCCAGTTGGATCGGTGAGTAGCCCTGCAGCCCGTTGCTGCTCAGCCCCTTGACGTGAAAGATCCGATCCGCGTCAAGCTTGATCAGCGTCGACCCTATCGAATCGGGCAGCCGGTAGTAGTATTTGAGACGCCCGGCCTCGCGGGCGATCCGCTCCATCTTGTCGACCCGGAGCGGCCACAGGGCAGCGACGTCGCCGGCATTGTTGACCTCGATCTCGGCGTAGGCATTGCCCCAGGTCGTCACGTGACCCATCAGCGTCTCGCGGAACGTAAAAGAGCTCATCTCCGAGTTGGGCGCATCGTGCAGGATCCGGTACAGCGGATGCGCTCTTGCCCGTTCCTTGCCCTGCCGGCCGTTCAGCTGCACGCGCCGGTACAGAGGCAGCGGCAGGCTGGCCACACTCTCAGCCAGGATGCGCACTGCTGCAAAGACGGCCGTCACCTCGAGCGCATTATCCGGTGTCACCTGCCGCGACGTCGCGGTGGTCCATCCGCTCAGTTTCTCGACCCAGCCCGGCGGTTCCTGGCTGACGTGAAACGAGCCGCTTGCCGAGGCCCTGCGCTCAAAGACTCTGGCCAGGATCCCCATCGGCCTATTCCTTAGTCGTGATGTCGATCTCGAACCACGCAATATGGCCAGCGAGCGCGATCAACCATCGCGCTAGCCACATCCTCCATGCCCACTGGCGACCTTGCTTGAAACGCACCTTGATCTGCACCATCTTTGCGAGTCGCTTTGCGTCAATGCTCATCTCGCACCTTGCCTTTCGTCGAGGCACCCAAGACCCCGAACGCCATCACGATCATCCCGCCCACGATAAAGGCGGCCGCGGGCAGCAGCAGGTACAGCCCATAGCATAGGCCAGCCAAGCCCAACACCGTGAGCAGATCCCATCCGTCTGGCGTCCACGTCATAGCGTCAGAATCCCGCGCTCTTCATAGATCGAGCCTTGCTTTGTATGGCGCATCGCTCGATCGAGGCCCATGATGCCCGCCACAACCCCGTCGATCTTCTCTCGGCTCTTGGCCTTGTTCGGCTTGACATTCCCGGCCGCGTCTGTGCTGACCACCATGTTGTCAGCCATCCAGCGGAGCACCTTGTGCCCGCCGTGAGCGATCTTCTGATCCAGGACCAGCCGCAGGAGCTCTTTGGTCGGCCCCGCCATACTGGCAAAGCCTTGCCCAAAGCCGACCATCGTGAATCCGGCGCCCTCGAGGGCCTGACTCACCTGAAACGCGCCCCAGCGGTCGAACGCGATCTCGCGGATGTTGTACTGCTC
>CAYOBT010000673.1:0-1508 GCA_964402205.1 uncultured Anaerolineales bacterium | reverse complement strand
CCCACTTTTCCACGTACCCGCCCAAGGCCCCCGTCTGGGCCCGGAACATGTCCGCTGGCGTCACAGCCGTGGGCGTCAGAATGCTCTCGGCCATTCGCCGCATCGCAGCCTGTTGCTCGCGATACAAGGCCTCCATGGTGCTGGCATGCTCCCGCGCTGCCCTCTCAGCCTCTCGTTGCTCTCTCTCTCGTCGCCTCTTTTCCATCTCATAGCGCTCGCCCGCGCTTATGAAGGGCATTCGCACCTTGGGCTTTGGCATGCCCCCACGTGCATCCATCAAGAACATCTCGTCACTAACCACGCTCAGGGCGTTGGCGTACGTCAATGCCGAGGCTGCCGCTGCGTCAAAGTCTCTGGCCTGCTCCCCCAACATCACGCCATAGTCTGCCGTTGCCTGCATAGCCAAGTCGAGCAGCGTCGGCACCTCACTAACCACGGCCGTGTACGGATGCAGTGTCTCCAGCACCTCGGCTAGCGCCTCGCGGAACTCGAATTCGCTCACGGTGGCCAGATCCGTGCGTTCCACCAGCCCGCCCACCGCGGCAAACAGCATATCCAGGTTGAGCTCCGTCGCCTCTAGTGTGCTGTTGCCGGCCTCAAACGCATCCACCATCTGCGCCGCCCGCTGGTCAATCAAGCCCAGCGTCGCTGCCCCTAGCTCGCCCTCCGCCGCCAACTCTGACAGACGCTCTTTGTAGCTTATTGTCGCTGTCTCGGCCTGCCGCGAGGACGTAGCACTCTCCTTCATCTCATCAGCCAGGAACTGCAATATCTGCGCCGTATCGCCCTGGATCCGCGTCAACTCAGTCAAGTTCTGCCCTAGCGCCGTGGTAAAGTTCTCCCATGCGGCCGCCTCCGCCTCGATCCTGCCGGCAGCATCCAGCGTCCCGGGATCGCCCGTAGCTTCCTGCAAGACGCGTTCCACCAACGCTTGCCGCTTTTCCACCTCTGTCAGCGCGTCGGCCGTCTTGCCAATCGCTTCCGCATAGGACTCATACGTCCCCTTGGCGTCCATCACGATGCCCAGATTGTCCAGGAGCATCGGGCTCAGCCGCCCAATGCCCGTCACAATGTCGCTGAATGCGGCGGCCGTGCCCATGCCCAAGTCGCGCCCGCGCCGGGACGCCACCTCCAGTAGGCCCGCCAGCGTCTCCGCGTCGTCGGCCACGCCCAGCATCTGCGCCTTGGTCGCCGACTCCATCAAGCCCATGTCCGAGATGGTGCCTTGCGAGGCGATCCGCAGCTTTTCCAGCGCGGCCGTCGCGTCACCGCCCAATCGCCGCTCGAACGCCTCCGCCGCCCTGTCCGCCGCGGCGCCGATCTTGCTTAGCTCGATCGCCTTTTGCCCTAGCTGCCAGGCGCCCAGCGCCCCGCCGGCAAGGCCCGCTCCACTCAGGATGGTTCCCAAACCAGGGATCGCGCTTGATAGCCCCTGCCACGCGCCGGCAGCCGTGTCCCGCACGCTCCCTAGGTCCTCACGGACCTCGTTCAGCGCCTGTTTGGCCTCG
>CAYOBT010000672.1:0-1526 GCA_964402205.1 uncultured Anaerolineales bacterium | reverse complement strand
TCCGGCACATCGGGGCCCCCAAACCCGTATTGGTAGTACCAGACGGGCCCCAGGCCATCGAGGCTCTCTCCCGACACGCGCCCCAGCATCACGACACCCTCGCGCGGCATAGACCAGGCTGATCGGTGCGCTCCACCACGCCCGAGCAAGAGGACCATGATCAAGGCGCATGCCCGAATCAGCCCGCGGGCCAAGAGCTAGGCCTCCTCTTTGGGCTTTCGCCGTTGACGTCGGCGCTCGCGCAGCATTCGCGTCTCCACGGCCGGCCCTTCCGGACGGTCCCCATCCTCGTCGTGTGCATAGTAGTAATAATAGTAGTAGTAGTAGTTGCTGCCGTATCCCCTGCGACCCATGCGGACGTTGTTCATCACGGCGCCGAGGATCTTCGCATCCGCGCGCTCCAGCGCCCCAATGGCGACCGCCGCACCGTCTAGGCGCGTCTGCCCGGCCTCGAGCACCAAGATCACGCCGCTCACCATGCACGCCAAGATGGCCGCGTCCGCTACGGCAAGTAGAGGTGGACTATCCAGCAGGAGCACATCGCAGCGCGCATCCAGTTCAGCCAGCATCTGCCGCATGCGCTCCGAGTTCAGCAACTCGGCCGCGTTGGGCGGCAATGGACCACACGGCACGACACGGACGCCCGGAACGGCGGTTTCGTTGATCACCTCATCCACCGAGTCCACCATGCCCGTCAGGTAGGAGGTGAGCCCGGGCTTGCTGGGCACCTCGTAGGCCTTGTGCAGCTTGGGGCGGCGAAGGTCCGCGTCGATCAGGAGCACCCGCTGCCCAGCCTGACCCATAACGGCGGCAAGGTTAGCCACGACCGTAGACTTGCCTTCGGTGGGCCCGGCGCTTGTGACGAGATAGCGACGCGTGCCCTCTTGCGCTGGGAGCGCGTAGCTCAGGTTGGTGCGGATCATACGGAACGCCTCGGTAAGGGGGGAGCGTGGTTCCTTGTGAGTCAGGAGATTGGGCAACGTCTGCTCTTCCGACAGCCTGGCCACAGCACCCAACATCGGCAGGCCAAGGATATCCACCACATCGTGCTGGTCGCGCACGCTGTCGTCCAGGTACTCGATGAGGAATGCGGCGCCACCCGCGATCATCAAGCCGACGACGGCAGCCAGCATGGTGTTCTGCATAACCTTGGGTGTGGTCGGCATAGAGGGCGCCATGGCAGCCTCAAAGACGCGCACCTCGTTGATCGAACTGCCCTTGATATAGTTCAAGAGGGCCGACCATGCCGATCGCCGCGCGTTCAGCTCTTCCTCCAGCCGCGCGATGCGGTCTGGATCGCCGCCGTTCTCCTCTTCGGCCAAGATGGCGCGGCTGAGGGTCTCCATCTCGTCTTGGAGATCCTCGAGCTGTTGGTACACGTACTCGCGGTACGCCTGCTCTTGCTTCTCTGGCGCCGAGGGACTCTGCAGAACGAGCTGTCTCGCTAGCTCGTTGGCGGATGCGGCAGCACGCGAGGCATCCGAATCCGCCACGGTGATTTGGAGAAGCTGCGTGTCGCGTAGGAT
>CAYOBT010000671.1:0-1529 GCA_964402205.1 uncultured Anaerolineales bacterium | reverse complement strand
ATGATCCATGGCTATGGGCAGCAGGTGCGGCTCCATTGCCATGGTCGACTGCGCGAGGTACTGGACTCTATCGCCGAGCTAGAGCCGGACGGTCTGGATCCTGTGGAGGCGCCGCCAGGCGGCGACATTGAGCTTGCCGAGGTCAAGCGGGCCATTGGCGATGTGATCTGCCTGATGGGCAACATCCAGGAGAGCATGTTCGAGCTGGCCACCGAGCAAGAGCTCCGCGATGAGGTGCGTCGGACGTTGGACGTTGGCGCGCCAGGCGGTCGGTTCGTCCTTATGCCGACCGCCACGCCGATCACGGTGCCGCTGCCCGCCCACGTCGAGCGCAATCTGTTTGCCTATGTTGATGAGGCATTGAGCTGAGCCTCAGGTCTCGTCCCAGGCGCCGCAAAGGAACTGCTGGCCGCGGGTGAGGATCTCCTCCGCGTGACGCTCTAGAGGGCCGTGTCCCCAGCCGGGCAGGAGCCACAGATAGGCCCAGGGGATCCCGCGATACAAGGCGACTGGGATCTCAACGGGGAAAAAGGCATCGCGATCCCCGTGGACGACTAGCGTCCGCGCGCGAATGCTGGCGAGATCCTCCTCTCTGAAGGCCATGTCGTCGTGGTCGAGCCGGAAGGCGTAGAACTGTTCCCATAGGGCGCGGACCTGTTCGTCGCTGCGGTGGTGAAGGGCGCGTCGCTTGGCGATCTCGTCATCGGTGAGCGCCTCTGGTGTGTGACGCGCCATGATGCGTCGGGCAGAATCGGGAAAGTGGGTTGTGGCATAGATCAGCACCATGGCCTCGATGCGTTTGGGCTCCTGGGTTGCCATGTGCAATAGGGTCATGCCCCCGGTGGATGCTCCCACGCCACAGAAACGCTCGACGCCCAAGCCGTCGCATAGCGCCAGGATGTCGCGCGCGGCTTGCCGATGCGTGAACCTTCCCAAAGGGTTGCTGGACCGTCCGTGTCCGCGTAGGTCGGGTACAATGACGCGGTGGCGTTCGGTCAGGATGGGCAAGTAGGATCGCCAGATGGACCCGCTCCCAAAGAACCCGTGCAGCAACACCAGGTCGCGGTTGCCATCTCCGTGGATCTCATAGTACAGCTCGGCCCCATTGACCAAAGCGAGATGACCCTCAGGGGCGGGATCTAGCTCGGACGGAACCGGCAAGTCGACGTAGGTGGCCGATGAAGGCATGGTGTGCTCCCCAGAGTCTCGATGCTAGCCGAACGCAAGGTTAGGGCGTCGCGACATCGACCAAGGACGACTCTCATAGAGCCGGACGGAGGCGCTCACGATGGCCAGCGCCAGGATGCCCTCGGCCAGCCCCACGAACGCTGCCCCCCAAGCCGGTATGTCGCACGTGGCCCCGCAGGCTCGTACGCCTGCATCCACCAACAGTACAGCGGGGTAGCTCCCGCCTAGCAGCGCTATCCAGTGGCGCCCAGCCCATGCGGCAAGACGGAGCCCGCTGACCGATTGCGCTCGTGCAAATGCCGCACCGATGCCGGTCAGAGCGCCCAAAGCAAAGACGGGAT
>CAYOBT010000670.1:0-1542 GCA_964402205.1 uncultured Anaerolineales bacterium | reverse complement strand
GGCACGAGCACCGGCGTTCCATCGAATAGCGTGAAAGGCTTCCAATCCCTTGCGGGAAACCCAAAGAAAGTGCCATCCCCTTCTAGGCCCACCACGTCCACGCCGAGGGCCTCGCGAACGTCATCCTCGACCATGCCCAGCATCTGGAACGGCTCGTGCACCTTGACGCGTCGCTCCTCCAGCCCAAGCCCTCGCCGCAACTGCGTCAGCGCCGAGGCAGCAATGCCGCTGACGCCCGTCGACCCCAGGTCCAGCGGCACGCGATCCGGCTCCTCGTGGTTCAACGCCTTGCGAACGCGCTCGCGGCTCTCGCTCATCTCACCCATCCCTTCGCTTCGGATCTCGTCAGAACAGCTATGATTGACAAGCCTAGGCCGACCTTCTATCATCGGCAAATACTGAAAAGCTTCGCCGCACTTGGAGACAGGCCCTGCTTGTGCCAGCCCTTTACTATCTACAAGCTGCAACTTTGGGCTTTTCGGCCGCCGCCATGCCGGGGCCGTTCCAAGCCTTCTTGATCGAGACAGCGGCGAGACGTGGCCATCGCGCCGCCGCCCTAGCCGCCCTAGCGCCGCTATTGAGCGACGGCCCCATCATTCTCATCGCCACGCTGCTGCTATCGCGCTTGCCCGACTGGACGCTCCCATTGCTGCGCCTCGTCGGCGGGGCCTATGTCCTCTACCTCGGCCTCGCCGCCTTTGTAGCGTGGCGTCAGGAGCAAGGGCGCCCCGATGCCACCAAAACCTGTTCGCGCCCGGGGGCAAGCGCCATCCAGGCAGCGACCATCAACCTGCTCAGCCCGGGGGTCTATCTCTACTGGGGAACAGTCTCAGGCCCGCTCCTCGTGGAGGGTTGGCGCCACCGCCCCCTCTCTGGCGTAGCCTTCCTGGCCCTGTTCTACGGGGTGATGCTGCTAGCATCGCAGGCGCTAGTGCTCGCCATGGCCAAGCTAGCCGCCCTCAGCGATCGTCTCACGCGAGCCATCCAGGCCGCCTCCATCCTGCTGATGTGGGCCTTTGCCGTCGTCTATGTGTGGCAAGGGATCGCCGCGCTGCTACCCTAGCGACGCGTCACACCGGCGTCAGCCAGGCGCTCGCCGCCCAGTAGGTATAGCCGCCAAACGTCACTTGCTTCCAGTGGTACCCGCTTCCCCAGGCTTCCGCACCTGTGGGCTGGACGACGGTCCCATAGGGCGCCACACGATAGATCGTGTACCACAGCCCCGGCCCGGCGCGCAACCGCAAGCCCAGCCCCGCCGTGACCATCAGTCCCGACGCTGGTGGAGGCGAGCCTCCGCCCCCCGTAGCGAGATACTTGGTCGCGCAGAATCCCTGATACCAGCGCCCCCACCGCCAGACGCGTACCCACCGCCACGCGATGCCTTGGTTCCAGATAACCGTGGTCGACGGGTATACTGTCTCGCCACGATACATCGTGAGGATGATCGGCGCGTTGAGGCTCGCGCTCTCCCTCAGGCGAAGCCCAGCCCATGCCGTCACGTACGTCGCCGATCCCCAGATAGGCGGAGCCATCGTCTCCGCG
>CAYOBT010000669.1:0-1545 GCA_964402205.1 uncultured Anaerolineales bacterium | reverse complement strand
CCTGGCCGAGCTAGCCGGCGCCGTCCGTGAGGCGCTGGAGGACTAGACAACCCCCGCGTCACCCAACCCGCGCGCCGAGGACGGCGTTGGGGACAGGGCACGCGCACCGGCGGTCTGGTAGGGGAACGGCAGGCCGTGCCCTTCTGTCTCGCGGGCGAGGTTCGCGGAACAGTCGGATGGGCGAACCCCCGCGCATCGGAATGCGCCGGGGTTCGCCCATCCGGGCCGGTGATGCACGGTGTTCGCCCGTGTGCGTCGGCCCCTTGCTACGATTCTTTCGCCCCATTGCCTCGCCGGCCGCCGAATAGCCGCCACTCGTGCTCGCCGCCGACGCGGATATCCCGCCGCACAAAGAGCGCCCAGGCCGCCAACGCCAGGACCAGGCTCCCCGCCATCAGCCCCGCCACCCAGCCCCACTCGAGCCCCTCGACGGCATAGCCGCCCTGGTAGTAGTGCAGCGGCGTGAACGCGATCAAGCGCTCTAGGTCGGGATTGAGGTTGGCGATCCCCTTGAGCAGATAGTTGGCGACTAGCAGCGTGCCGCTCACCATGCCCGCCAGTCGGCCCGAGGGCAGCGCCATGCTCAGGAGCAGCGCCAGCGTCGCAAAGAGCACCAGCACGGCCCAGAGCGGCAGGCACGGCATCATGAACTGGACCCAGGTGATCTCCATATGGGCGCTCTGCGGCGGGAGGATCCAGCCGAGCTGCCCGAGGAGCAGCACGATGGCCAGCATCAACAGGAGCGACACGTAGCGCCCCCAAAAGAGGGCGGTGCGGGTGATGGGGTGGGCCAGCAAGAGGTCGAGCACGCCGCGCTCCTCCTGGTTGACCAGCAGCCCGGCTCCCACACCCACCGCCATGATGCCCACGATGAGCGTCATATAGTTGAAATAGTAGGTATCCAGGTAGCCGCGCGGTGTCCCCAGCTCGGTGATGCCCGTGAAAAAGCCCATGAACTCTTCCGGGAAGGCCTGCAAGTAGGACCGCATGTCGATCTGGGCGACGTCCTCATAGAGGGCAATCATCAGCAAGCCATAAAGGCCGAGGCCGATTCCCCAGCCTAGCGTGCGTCCGCGCAGCCGGCGCAGCCCGAATCTCAGCTCGGTAAACATGCTAGGCCGCCTCCTCTTTGTCCTGATAGTAGGCCAGGAACAGCTCCTCAAGCGAGGGGCGCTCGGTGTGGAGATCCACCACGGGAAGATCGGCCAGGGCCTTGATGAGGCTGCCCATGGAGCCCTCTACCTGGAGCGTGATGGTCTGGCCGTCATCCTGCGAGCGCAGTGTCACGCCCTCTATCGCCGTCAAGCGGGAAGCGTCCACCGGCTCGGCAAAGCGGACCCGCACGCGTCGCGAGGTCATGTCCAAGAGCTGCTGGGGCTTGATGGTCTCGACGATCTTGCCGCGGCGGATGATGGCCACGCGGCTCGCCAGCCCCTCGACTTCGCTGATGACGTGCGACGAAAAGAACGTGGTGGCGCCATCGGTTTGGGCCTCGTGGATGAGCGCGTACACCTCCTGATGCATGAGGGGGTCCAGGCCAGCGGT
>CAYOBT010000668.1:0-1548 GCA_964402205.1 uncultured Anaerolineales bacterium | reverse complement strand
CGTCGATGGGCGTGTCCGGCAATCCCAGGGCCTCGAAGAGGGCAGTGGCATCCCCCAGCAGGGCCGTGTCGCTCTCGGCGCCGGCGAACACGGGCTCCCGTCCCAGCTCGCGCCCCATTTGGTCGGCCAGGGCGCGCACGGACAGCACCTGGCGGCCGGTCAGGTTCAGCACCGCGGCCGGGTGCTGGCACAGGGGTAAGGAGCGAGCCAGGTAAGCGTTGGCGTCCCCCTGCCAGATCTGGTTCACGTGCCCCATGGTCAGGTCGATGGGCTGCCCCTGCCACACGCGCCAGCCGATGTCGTGGATGATGCCGTAGCGCATCTCGGTAGCGTAGAACAGGCGCCCCTCTACCCCCGCTGCCGGAATGCTTGCATACGTGTCTCTTTGGATTACATCGCCTAGTTTTGTCATTACGCCTCCATTTCGACCATCACGACGTCCCCATCTGCAAACACGATCTCGGGACTAGCCGCGTTTCCGTTAGTGAGCGGTTCCCAGCCTGATGTGGAGACCGTCTGGGGCTCCCATTGTGAGGTTGTGTTGTTCCAAAGAAGCACGTCTCCGTCGTTGGGTGCGTCTGCCGCTACGTCCCGCCCCTGGATCTTGTCGGCGTCCTGCTTGTCCGCCAAGACGCCCGAGAGCCCCGCCACACTGATCTCATCAGCCCCGCCAGTCTCGTGCCGAGCGCTATGGTCGTCGAACGTGGCTTGCTCTACCAGGTCCGCCGGCACCCACTCGCTTTCCGCGTCATCCCACACGATCGCATCCCCGTCGTTGGGGGGCGTCGTCGTTACGTCCACATCGGCTAGGTCGCCGACATCGGTTCCGTGTGGGTTAGCCTGGCCCTCGTGGGCATCCAGCTCCGCCTGCGTCGCCACTCCCGTACTGACCCATTTGTCGCCATCCCACACCGGCGCGTCGCCAACAGCGTCGCCCTCGGGCACATGGTGGATTGGCTCATCGTCCTTGAGGTCGCGAGCGTGCCGCGCTGCATAGTCCACCACATCCCAGGCCGCGCGATCGCCGGGGATCGGCACGCCGCGAGCGTCGCCCTCATACTCGGGCATGGCCACGCCGGAGGTGTAGACCAGCAGCTCGTTGACGTCCACCTCGACCAGCACCTGCGTGACCCGCTGGGAGCTGTCGTCCAGGTGGTCGCTCTCGACCAGGCTTTGCGTGACCCGGCGCTCAGCCACTAGCTGACCTCCATGCCAATCTCCAAAGCGTTCACCTTGGCGATGCTCCATTCCGAGCCGTCGGGGGCCTCATCAAAAATCTCGGTAAAGTACTGGTAGGAAACATCCACGGCCAGATCGCCGCCGTTATAGTCCACCCCATCATGCCGCAGCAGCCGCTGGAAATTACCTGATCCCGCCGCGTCTAGTTTGGCGCGCGCGATCCACTGCACCGCACTGATCTCTCCCGCCGCCACAGGCAACGCCTGCAACGCATAGGTGTCTTGGTGCCCAACAGTGTCCGACTCTACATAGTCGGTATCGTCGTTAGGCGGGATCTCATCCACACACTCATAGTTGGCCCCCGCCGAG
>CAYOBT010000667.1:0-1553 GCA_964402205.1 uncultured Anaerolineales bacterium | reverse complement strand
GCAATTGGCGCGATGCTTGCGGATCGTCCGCTCAGAAAGGCCAGTGCTGGACAAGTAGTGAGTCAACTACCCCACCGCAAGCGGTGGGGCTTGTCCCTGACCTACGGCCTGCCCAGCGGGCAGGGCACACGGGGGCGCAGTTGCCGGGGACTGCTCACAACTCCCGGCCTTTGCCCCCTCGGTCGAGACCATAGGCGCGTTGACCTGCGCCCTGCGCGCAATCACGCGCGCCGCATTCTCGTCCGCAGGTGCAGCGTACCCGCAGACCACACACACAAACTCGTCCCGCGTCCGACGACTCGAGCGGTCACGATGCCCACATACGGAGCACGTTTGAGAGCTATACCGAGGGTCCACAAACTGCACCGCCACGCCGGCCAACGCCGCCTTGTAGGACACGTACTGCCGCAACTGGTAGAACGCCCAGTTGTGGTGCCGGTGGCGCTGCTCGCGGCTAACCCTTCTCCGTTCGCCGATCCCGCTCAGATCCTCCAGCGCGATCCCGCGTCCGGTGCGTTGCGCGACCTCCACCAGCCCCTTGCTCATGCAGTGGTTCGTATCCCTCTGGTAGCGTCTCTGCCGGCCCGACAGCTGGCGCAACCGCCGCTTGGCACTGCGGCTGCCCACTCTCTGCAGCACCTGCCGCCGGCGCGCATACCACGCCCGCTTGGCCTCCACCTGCTCCCCGCTGTAGCTCTCCCCGTCACTCGTCACTGCCAGGTGCACGATGCCCAGGTCCACCCCCAGCCATTCCTCGGGCGCCTCCACCTCTGGCCTCTCTACCTCGCAGCTCTGGTGCAGGTAGAACGCGCCGTCCCGGCACACCAGGTCCCCTTCTCCTGCCCGGTGTGCCAGCAGCGCACGCTGCCGTTCGCCACAGCAGTACGACATCCGCTCTCGTCCGCCCACCGTCCAGATCGACAGCGCTTGCTCGCTCTTCCACGACAGGATGCGGGCGTCATAGGCGATCGCACCTTGCGCGCGGAAGCGACGCTTGCGCTTGCGGTCCAGCTGGTAGGCATCGCTGACCTTGGCGATGCAGCGCACCACCACCTGCGCCGACAGGTCGGGATAGCGGGCCCGGATATCGTGATAGGCCAGCCTGTGCAGGGCATAGCGGCGAAAGGTTCTCGTCTCCCAGGCCTGCTGGCTGAGGTCGTTGCAGGCCTGATTGGCCCGCTCCATCGTGTGCTGGAGAAGCTGTGCCTGTTGAGGCGTGGGTTGCAGTTTGAGTTGGGCAACGAGGTTCATAGCTGGAGTTTAGCACAAATGTTCTCTTCTGGCAAATGCAACGCTATGGTAGAAAGGAGCAAGGGCGGCTTCCTCCCCGCCGCAAGCAGCGGGGTTTCCGCCGCCCGATTCACATGAATCCCCTACCGCGTGCTCCAGTGGCGGCGCTGCGGCGCGCGTTATGCGCTGTAACATCTTGGGCTGCATGCGAAAGACTGTGGAGGCGAGAGGGCTCTGCCCGGGGGACCAACCGTAGGCCAGCATCGGGATCCCCTGTTCGAGGGCCATGCCATCCTGGAATTCGAGGGCAAGCGGCTCGGCGT
>CAYOBT010000666.1:0-1559 GCA_964402205.1 uncultured Anaerolineales bacterium | reverse complement strand
CAGGGGCGATTCCACCAGCAGTCCCTCGTGGATCCCGCCGATGATCTCGTCCGCGGGTATACAGGCCAGCGTCGCCATGGCGGGGTTGGCATAGCGGATGACGTGATCGGTGCAGACGACGATCACTCCGCCTGGAATCCGCGCGCCGATGTCAAGGAGCACGTCCAAGGCCTGAAGAGGCAGCTCGCCCACAAGCTTGTTGAGGAGAGCGGCGTTGTCAGTCGCACCGGCCATGCACACGCCCCTTGCCAGAGACACCGTCAGAACGCGCGAGACTTGGCCCATGGGCAAAGGAGCTCGGCCACGCTGTTGGGAGGTCTCAGTCGAATGCAGCGCACACGTAACAGTGTACTCTATTCAGGGGCGTCTATGTGTCAATATAGAGTGAAAATGGCGTCAAGATCTGATCAGAGGGAACCGAAGCTCCGCCTGGAATCCCACACTGTTGCGGATCGTGACCGCCCCGCCCAGCTGATCGCGCACCAGATCCATGACCAGGCGCGATCCCACCGCCTGCGGCCCGCCGAACGCCTCGGGGGCGCAGCCGGGGCCATCGTCGCTGTAGCTCAGATGGAGGCCATCGGACGCCTCGGCAACGGCGATGGCGATAGCCAGGTCGCTTCGGGCCGCGGCGCCGTGTTTCACGCTGTTGGTCGCCAGCTCGTTCAGCACCAACGCCAGGGCATGGGCCTGGTCGGCGTCCACGCGCACGGGCGACGGGCGGACGTCCAGCGACAGCCGCAGACGACGGCCGTTCGCGCGCACCGCTGAGCGCACCACCACCGTGGCCAGATCGCTGAGGCGCACCGGTTGCCACGCATTGGCGGTGAGGAGGCTATGGGCTTGCAGCAGACCGCGAACGGCACTGGCGATCTCCGCCAGGTAACTCGCCATGGCACCGGGGTCGCGGGGCAGCGCCTCTTCCACGGGATAGAGCAGCCCCATCACCGCCGAGAGGTTGTTCTTGATGCGATGGCCGACCTCGTCCAGGAGCTGGCCGCGCAACTCGGCGTCGCGGCGGGCGCCCTCAAGGAGCGCCGCGTTGTCGATGGCCAAGGCCGCCTGCGCCGCAAACATGGTCACCAAGCGGACCTCGTCGGGGTGCCAGGCGACGCTGTCCTCGGCATCGCTGATATGCAGCGTGCCCAGCACCCGCTCGCCGGCGCAAAGGGGAACCGCCAGCACGCGACTGAGCTCCTCACCACCAGGCTCGACTCCATCGGCGGGCCACGGCTCATAGTCGGCCAGGATGTAGGGCTTCCCGCTGGTCAGCGCACGGCCCCGCGCGCCCCATGACGCCGGCGTCACCTCGCCCACCTCGCCCCCGCCCGAGACGGCCCGCACGACCAGCTGGCGTCCATCCTCAGAAAGCAGGCTGAGGACGGCACGCTCGGCGCTGGTGAGGCCGCGGGCAGCGTCGACCGTCTCCTGGAGCACCTCGTCGAGGGATCCCGGCTGACCGATGCGCAGCGACAGCTCGTGTAGCGTGGCGAGGGCCTCGGTGTAGCGCTCGCGCTGCTCCTCGGCCATGCGAAGCCGCAACACACGGGCAAGCTTGC
>CAYOBT010000665.1:0-1570 GCA_964402205.1 uncultured Anaerolineales bacterium | reverse complement strand
GGTGCTGGCTGCCATCGGCATGGTGCTGCACGAGTTCCCAGAAGGGATCGTCACGTTCGTGCTGCTTGAGCGCGGTGGGATGGGTCGACGAAAGGCCACACGGTATGCCTTCTGGGCGGCAGCCGCGTCTACGCCCCTGGGGGCACTGGTGGCCTACCCGCTTCTTCGGGGGATCAGCGATGCCGCGCTGGGGGCCATGTTGGCAGCCTCTGCTGGCGCGCTGGTCTATGTGGGGGCTTTGCATCTGCTCCCCGCGGTGGATAGGGAGCGGAGGCGGTACAGCATCTGGTCTCTGGCGGCTGGCGTGGCGGTTGCGGTGGTTATCGTGTTGGCAAAGAGGTGAGGCACATCGTGTGTGGATCCATCGGTTGGCGTGTCGCAAGGGTGGGTTTCTGGGAGGTCTATGATGCAGTCGCAAGGTAAGGACAGGGCGTCGTATCCCGTCAACGTCAAGCTCGGGGTCAAGCCTCTGGTGGTGGTCCCCGAGGACATTCCGAGGGTCCTTGGGGAGGTGCCCCTGAGCCGTGAGGACTGCCAGCGGCGCGGCGATGAGGCGGCATCCAAGCTCAAGGAAGCACATGGTGCCGATGTGGAGATCCTCGCGCCGGCCGTCATCGAGTCGGGCGGCGACGTGGATGCGCTAAAGGAGGATGTGGGCTTTACCGACTTGTACTGGGTATCGGGTGCGGGGCGCGGGAGGACTCCCTTTGTGCTCGATCTCGCGCGCCGCTATGGCAAGCCGCTCATCGGCGGGGGAGGCGTGGGGCTGCCGCCGCTCTTGCGCAGCCATGGCCTGGAGGCGTATCCCGTTTTGGATGACGATCTCGTCTCGCTCCTCAGGACGCGCAAGGCGCTCGGCCTCACGAGGGCTCTGGTGGTCCAGTCTCGGCGGGTTGCTGGCGGTTGTCTCAGCAGTGCCTGGCACCTGGACGATCTAGAGGCGAGATTCGGCATCAGCTTTGATCTGATCTCCGACGAGATGCTCTTTGCCGAGATGGGCAACGTCCGCGCCGCCGACGGCGTCCGCGACGAGGCCCGAGGGTTGGCCCAAGATCTGATCGAGGGCGCGGTGGCGGTGAACCTGGATGAGCGCCATGTCACCAACTCGACGCAGCTCTATCTTGCGGTGGACGCGTTGATGGAGCGACAGTCGTGCAATGCCTTGACCGTGGGCTGTTGCGAGTCGCCCTTTCTGGACTTGGAGATGCAGCACAAGACCACGCCTTGCCTGGCCACGTCGCTGCTCAACGAACGCGGTCTGCCCGCCTCATGCCAGGGCGACCTCAGCGCCCTGCTGACGGTGGCCGTGATGATCTACCTCTCGCGGAAATCCGTGTTCATGGGGAATCTTGGGGACGGCGGAGATGCCGGCAAAGCACACGGCGCTATCAGCATTAGTCACAGTGCCCCGGGCCTGCGCATGGACGGGCTGGATGCCCCAAGGTTGCCGTATGGCTTGCATCCTTTTGGCGTGATGGAGTGGGGAACGGCTGTCCACGTGGATCTGCTCCAGGCCAAGGATACGCACGCGACGGTGGCGCGGTTCGATCCGCTGGCAGAAAGGTTGCTC
>CAYOBT010000664.1:0-1583 GCA_964402205.1 uncultured Anaerolineales bacterium | reverse complement strand
CGCCTATCTTGGCGATTGCGAGGCGGCCATCCCACTGCTGGAAGAGGCGCTCCGCATCAACCCGAACTCACTGCCAGCGTTGCGTGGTTTGGCGGACTGCGAGAGCTCTGCCTCTGCGGAACCATAGGAGACCCGTCCCATGCGCAACTCGCGCACACGTGCTATCGCGCTCGTCATCAGCGCTCTTGTTGTCCTAAGTATGCTCTGCGCCCTTCTCGGACCTCTTCTCGGTCCATAGAACAGGCAGCGCCGTGGCGACCGGCGTTTGCAGCCAAGCGCTATCGATGCTATACTGGCCGCCGTCAGGAGGGTGCGTGGCTCAGTTGGTTAGAGCGCACGGTTCACATCCGTGAGGTCACAGGTTCGAGTCCTGTCGCGCCCACTCTTCAGCCCGCGGCCTTTGCCGCGGGCTTTGCTGTCCCCTCTACCGCTTGACACGATAGCGCTTGGAGGCTAGAACAACCCTACTTGACAAGATGCTTCCGCCCATTGCCGAAAGGATCGCCTAGCCATGGACGACCGTGAACGTACCCTCGCCGTGTTGCGATATGAGCCCTACGATCGCCTCCCCGTCGTGCATTTTGGTTTCTGGAACGATCGAGGTGAAACCTTGGACAAGTGGGCCCATGAGGGGCACATTACCGAGGAGGAAGCTCGGACCTGGGCCGATGGCAACCCCACCGACGTCGCCATCTCTGCCAAGCTGGGCTTCGATTTTAACTACTATTCCGCTTTCCATCCTCAGTGGCATCTGCGTCCCCCGTTTGAGCGGCGGCTCATCGAAGAGCTGCCCGATGGCTCTTCCAAGGTCCTCAACTCAGAGGGCGTCATCGTCCTCGTCAAGCCCGGCGCCACCGGCGCCGCCCCTCCAGAGTTTGACCACCTGCTCAAAGACCGCGCCTCTTGGGAGGAGCAGTTCCTGCCCCGGCTCCAGTTCACGCCCGAGCGCGTCACAGAGAGCTATGTGCGCGTCTATGACAAGATGGTCCGCTGGGATCAGGGCGGTCTCGAGTTCCTGCAAAAGGACGAGCGCGACTATCTTTACGGTCTTCACTGTGGCAGTCTCTTTGGCGACATCCGCGACATGCTGGGACTCACCGGTTCTGCCTACCTTGAGGTCGATGACCCCGATCTGTTCACCGAGATCATCGACACGGTGGGCGATCTCTGCTACGAGTGTACCAAAGCGGCCTTGGAGAGCGGAGCCAAGTTCGACTTTGCCCACTTTTGGGAGGACATCTGCTTCAAGAGCGGGCCGCTGGTTCGGCCCAAGACGTTTGCGGAAAAGGTGGGCCCTCACTATCGGCGCATCACCGATCTCGTTGGCCAGTACGGGCTAGACATCGTCTCCGTCGATTGCGACGGCAAGATCGACGCCCTCGTGCCCATATGGCTTGAGAACGGCGTTAACACCATGTTCCCCATGGAGGTCGGCACTTGGCGGGCTAGCATCGCGCCGTGGCGAGCCAAGTACGGCCGCCAATTGCGAGGCGTTGGCGGCATGGACAAGAAGATCTTTGCACAAGACTTTGCCGCGGTAGACGCAGAGATCGAGCGGCTGAAGCCCCTCGTGGACCTTGGCG
>CAYOBT010000663.1:0-1595 GCA_964402205.1 uncultured Anaerolineales bacterium | reverse complement strand
GGCCTGCCTGGAGCACTATGTGCCGAATACCCAGTTCTTGCGCAATGCACTATACCGGTGGGGCGTGGGTGATCTCCGTGCTTTTCTGCGACGGATCGGTTTGGAGACTATCGCCAACGGCCAGGGTAGGATCTATCCTGCTAGTCAGAGCGCCACCGATGTGACGCGAGCGCTTGTCACCTATGCAGGGCAGCTTGGTGTACCGTTGATGACTCGGTGGCGGTGTGCGCATATCCTGGCAGGCGGGTCGCGGGCGATCGGTGTCTGTACCGTTGATGGGCGCTCGCTTGCTGGAGATGCCGTGGTGTTGGCAACGGGCGGCGTCACCTATCCAGAGACGGGGTCCCGTGGCGATGGTCTGCCCATGGCGCGCGAGCTGGGGCACAGGATAGCAGCCCCATGTCCCGGGCTGGTCCCACTTGAGCTGGCTGGTCCGATGCCCCGTGCTCTGGCGGGCCTCAGCTTGCCTCGCGTCCGTTTGACGGCAAGGGGCAAGCGTGGCAGCCTTGCAGAGACGGTTGGGCCGCTGCTGTTCACGCATAGGGGGCTCTCTGGGCCCGCAGCGCTTGATCTGAGCCTGCGCATCACGCGCGATCTGGCCACGGGGCCCGTGATGGCTACGATGGATCTGCGCCCCAGTCTAGGCGATGATCTGGGAGAGCGACTGGAGCATCAGCGTGATGGGCGAGGCCGTCGCACGGTAGCCAGTGCCCTGACAGATATCATGCCGCGACGCCTTGCCGATGCCATCCAGAGTATCGCAGCTATCGATGGAAGCACGCAAGTTGCGCAGCTTGCTCGTGAGCAAGTAGAAACGCTGATCACCTTTGCTGCCGAGTTCCCGCTGGAGATTGTATCTACGGGGCCCATGCGTACGGCTATGGTGACCGTCGGTGGCGTCGAAACCTCGGGCGTGGACCCGCGTACGATGGCATCGCGTCAGTGTGAGGGGCTCTATCTCTGTGGCGAGCTGCTCGATCTCGCAGGAGATACGGGTGGCTACAATATGCTGATGGCGTTCTCTACTGGCTGGGTGGCAGGCGAGAGCGCGGCCAGACTGGCGTAGCGTGGGAGGTAGCAACCTTTTGAGCCAGATTGAGATCTCACGGGAGCGCGTCCCTGCGCGGATCCCGTTCAGACCAGTGGCAGTGCTGCGGTGGTTGCTGCCCACGCTCTTGCTCGGTTTGGCGTGCGCCTTCCTGGTACGAGCCTATCGGAATCCGCGCCAAACCGTCTGGCTAGAGATCAATGGCTTGCGCGTGCCCCACGAGACACGGGCGCGATCGCCAGAGGCAATCCTATCCGAGCTGGACCTGCCCTTTGCGCCAGAGGATGATGTTACCCTTCCGTCGACGGATGAGCTCCTCAGTGGACGGCCCATCCGAGTTGACCTGGCACGCCACGTGGTGGTCACCCATGATGGGCATACGACTACAGGCTTTGTCAAGGCCTCGGATGTTGCGGGCATGCTCCAGGAACTAGGGCTCTCGCTGGGGCCTTCCGATCGGGTCTATGTGGAGGACCAGGCGTTGACCCCGCGAGATCGGCTCCCACCGGCCTCGGCCAGCTTCCTTGGGCGACCAGGAGCCTTGCTC
>CAYOBT010000662.1:0-1599 GCA_964402205.1 uncultured Anaerolineales bacterium | reverse complement strand
ATCGCGAGCCCGATCGCATCAGGCAGTTCGCCGAGCTACCCGCCTGGCAGGAGAAGCTCGACCGCAATGCGACTTCCACACGATTTGAGGACCTGCTCGATGCCGATCTCGATGCCCTCGTGGTGATCACACAGCCATGGTTGCATGCGCCTCAGTGCCTCCAAGCACTCGAGCACGGCAAGCATGTCTACAGCGCCGTGCCCATTACCTCGGTTCCCGACGCCGACGAAATCCTCGACTGGTGCGACAAGCTTGTCCGCGCTGTGGAGCGCACCGGGTTACACTATATGCTCGGGGAAACCACCATCTATCGTCCGATCACCATGTACTGCAAGCGCCGTGCAGCCGAGGGCGCCTTTGGAGCCTACGTCTTTGCAGAGGGGCACTACTACCACCCCTTTGATTCGCGCGGCTGCGATCTGCGCGATGTCGAGCAAAGGCGCACCGCGAGCGCCATCGGGAAGGAATGGCCCAAGAAGCTGGAGTCCTATCGGCGCCGCGGGATCGTGGGCGGCCCCATGACCTACCCCACCCACTCGACCAGTGGCCCCATCCATATCATGGGAGGCGTACCTGCCACCCGAGTGGCCTGTTTCGGCACCGAGCCCATCACGGACGACGACTATTTCCCGCGCACCAACCAAGCCTACAGCAACGAGACCGCCCTTTTCCAGATGGCCAACGGCTGCGTGATGCGCATCTGCGAGCATCGCGAGATCGTCATCCACGAGGACGAGGGCTTTCGCCTGTACGGCACCGAGGGCAGCTTCGAGCACGACTCCTGGCTTACCAAGGAGAGTCGCACACCATTGACGGTGGAAGAAATGCGCGACCCGCTCCCAGAAGAGGTAGCCGCGGCCTTCCGAGACGCCTCTGGCGATGGCTTCTATGGAGGCCATGGGGGCTCCCATGCGTACCTGGTGCACGAGTTCGTGGATGCCGTCGCCCACGATAGGCTGCCTGCCATCAACATCTGGGAGGCCGTTCGCTACATGGCTGCCGGTGCGGTCGCCCACAAGTCGGCCCTGCGCGGCGGAGAAACGCTCAACGTCCCCGACTGGGGGGATCCGCCGGCGGACTAGCGCGAGAAGCAGCAGAGCGCCTGCACTCTGACGCCAACCGTGGGCATGGGAACGCTCTCGCTCGCCCCTTTGAGCCATGTTTGACCATCGCGTGCCGTGAGTCTACACTCGCGGCACGCGTGGAAGTCGTATTCGCGCCAACCCACTAGGAGCCTGCCCATGACCACGCCCCGCGAGCGCGTGATGCGCACCCTGAACTTTCAACCCACCGATCGCGTTCCGCGCGACTTGGCGGGCATGCGATCCACTGGCATCAGCGTGTTCGCGTATCCGCCATTGATCGAGGCGTTAGGCCTACCGCCGCGCCTGCCCAAGGCCGAGGACACCTACCAGATGTTAGCGTTGCCCGAGCTAGACGTCCTCGATGCTCTGGAGATCGATGTCGTCACCATCGCCGACGACGCCACCAACGCCTTTGACCAGCCCGACCTCTGGAAGCCCTACGATTTTGGCGGGCGCTTGCCTTCCGTCGTGCGCGATCCCAGCAGGTTTCATAAGAAACCCGATGGAACGATCG
>CAYOBT010000661.1:0-1606 GCA_964402205.1 uncultured Anaerolineales bacterium | reverse complement strand
GCGCGTCGCCAGGCCAAGGTTGTCTTCGGCGCCGAGCAGTCCTAGCCAGCCACCAAGCCTGGGCTTGCCGGTCTTGCTGACGGTTAGCGTCCCATTGAGCAGCAAAAGCTCCTGCGCACGCGTGGCGGCCACATAGAGCAGTCGGCGATCCTCGGCGTCGTCCTGATCGGCTTCGCGCTCTTTGGCTAGCGCATAGGCAGCCGGCGGGTCCTCAAAGCCATCGACCTTGCACACGGGACCCATCTCGTCGTCCAGCAAAAGGCCGCTGGCACCGCGGCCAGCGTGGGCCAGATCGCCCAGCACCACGACGGGGAACTCGAGCCCCTTGGCAGCGTGGACGGTCATGAGCTGGACCACACCCTCGGCCGTAGGTCGGGCCTCGCCCTCACGCGCGCCCACATCGCGCAGGTTGGCAACGTACTCGAGGAACGCACCCACGCCCACCAGGCCCGACGCCTGAGCGTCGGTGAGGAGCTTGGTCACGTTTCGAGCCGCGCGTCTCTCGCCGGTCGCGATCAACGCGGCCTGGTAGTGCGTGTCGAGCAGGATGCGCTGGAGCAGACCAGCCACGTGCGTGCGACCGGCGAGGCCATGCCACGCCTTGAGCAAGCCCAGGCCTCGCCCGAGCGTTTCCTGCTCGAGGGGCAATCGCGGAGCATCGCCCGAGTTCAGGTACGCCCACCACGAGGCGTTGGCATGGGCGCCGCGCTTGCCCCGGCTCAGGCAATAGAGCGCCGCGTCGCTGATCCCAATCACCGGCGAACGGAGTGTGCCCAAAAGGGCGACATCGTCGTCTGGGTTCCAGCTCGCCCGCAGCATGGTCAGGAGCGAACGCACCTCGGGGCGCTGGTAGAAGCCCTTGCCAGACACGGTGAGGAACGGCACGCCGGCACGCTCCAGCGCGTTCTCATAGCTCTCAAAGGCACTGCTCGCGCGGCACAGGATGGCGACATCGCCGTATCCGAGGGGAGCATCGCCTTCCTCCACCAACACGATCAGCCGCTGCACGATGGCATCGGCGGCCCGGTCCAAGGCGCCGTCGCCCTTGCTGCCCAGCGCCAGATGAAGCTCCACGTAGGCGTCGAGGTCGGGCAGCAGCGCCTCTCGGGGCACGGCCTCGAGCTGCTGAAAGGGCTCTGCCCACGGGCGCGCAGGGTCCTCGGCCTCGCCAAGCACGGGCGCGAGCAGGGCGTTGAGCGCCGTCAACAGCGTCGGATGAGCGCGATAGGTCGTCGCCAAGACGTGGGCAGCACCCTCCCGCTGGATGCGCTCCCGCTCTCGGCGAAAGACCACCACATCGGCGCCGCGGAAGCGATAGATGGACTGCTTGGCATCGCCGACCACAAAGAGCTCGCCGGGGGTTCCACACAGATGACGCACAATGGCACGCTGCCGATGGTTGGTGTCTTGGAATTCGTCCACCAGTACGGCGTCCACGCGTGCCTGCCAGGCGGATCGGACATCCGCATGTTCCAGGAGCTCCAGCGCGCCCTGCTCCAGATCGTCATAGTCCAGCGCGGACTCTGCCTGCTTGGCCTCTTTGTATCGCTTGATAGCCTGCCGATAGCCAGCCACGAGGGCCGTCACCGCGTCAGCCAGCGCCCGG
>CAYOBT010000660.1:0-1609 GCA_964402205.1 uncultured Anaerolineales bacterium | reverse complement strand
ACGCTGGCCGCAGCGTCGAGAATCTGGGCACGCCGGGCCTCGACCAGTTGCTTCCGGATCGGGTCCTGCGGATCTTGCGGGACAGCCATACGGCCCTCCTCTGGACTAGAGTTGCATGCTACAAGTAAACGCACGAATGAGCGCCTACTCATTTTAGTGAGTTGGCACTCACCAAGGCTGCATTCTACATCCGAATGGAGAACCTGTCAAGGTCGGTTGTTCGTCTGTTAACGTTCGGTTGGCCCGCTCGGCAAGTAGATCGCGTCCAGCGATACGGCGTAGCGTCACTCCAGCCGCTTGTGGAGGCGCGTCGCGGCAAAGCCCATGATCGTCACGCCAAAGACAATCAGCGCCACCACCTCGTTCACAAGCGCCCTCATCCCCACTCCCTTGAGCACGATGCCCCGAATGATCACCAACATGTACCGCAGTGGGTTCAGATAGCTGATCAGCCGCAGCATGCGCGGCATCGCGTCCAGCGGATAGATAAAGCCGGATAGGAATAGAGAGGGCAGCATGATGAACGCCACCACGAACATCGCCTGCTGGAAGCTGCTGGCCACGCTGGAGATAAAGATCCCCAGGCCCAACGAGGTCATCAGGAACAACGCAGACAGAGCCAGGAGAAGGGGCACGCTCCCACGAACCGGCACATGGAACCAGAATACGCCAAAGATGAGCACCTCCAGGATCTCGATGAACGAGATCACGACGTAGGGCACGACTTTTCCCGTCACCAATTCGATTGGGCGAATTGGTGTCACCATGAGCTGCTCGATCGTCCCCCACTCTCGCTCCTGCACGATCGCAAGACCAGTCATGATCATCGTGAGGATGAACACGATCGTCGCGATCAGCCCCGGCACCATGAAATTGATGCTGCGCATGTTTGGGTTATACCAGACACGGGGATGAACCTCCAGGGCAGCCATCTCCTCGGTCGAGATACCCAGCCGACGCTCGACGATCTCGACGCCGTGCGCCTGCCCCACCGACTGTGAGGCAGCAAAGACAGTCTGGGCGACGACGGGATCGGAGCCATCGATGACGAAAGCGGCCCCAGCCGTCCGACCGGCGGTCACGTCTTTTCCATAGCCCGAAGGGATGATCAACCCCGCCCAGCTCTCCCCCCGATCCACCATCTGCGCCAGTTCCTCCTCGCTGCCGGCAAAGGCCACGATGTCAAAGTAGCCAGAGACCCGGTAGGCCTCGACCAACTCCCGGCTCTGGGGCGTGCGATCTGCGTCCACAACTGCTATGCGCAGATGTTCCACGTTGGAGTTAGCGGCATAGGCCAGCAGAAAGAGCTGTACCACCGGGATGAGGAACAACACCACCAGCGAGCGCCGGTCCCGCACGATGTGAATCAGTTCTTTTCGAGCGACCGTGAGCATGCGACCGATCATGCCGGCCACCCCTCCGAGGTAGGCCTGAGCCCGTAGAGGTACAGGCACGTCAGCTCTTTCACCAGATCGTCATCAGAGTACTCGGCCAGAAACTGATCGGTGGCGAGGGCACGCAGCGTGGATAGAATGATGAGGGAGCTAGCAATGGTGGGGACGACAATCTCGACCTGACAGGAACGTGCGTTGCCCATCGCCACGTTGGC
>CAYOBT010000659.1:0-1618 GCA_964402205.1 uncultured Anaerolineales bacterium | reverse complement strand
CTTGGCCCGCTGCACCGTTGTCTCGTCGGCGTAAGCGGTCAGGTAGATCACCGGGATGTCGAGGCGGGCGCGGATCTGCTCGGCGGCCTCCACGCCATCCATGTCGCCTTTCAGCCTGATATCCATCAGCACCAAGTCCGGATGCGTCTCGGCCGCCTTCCGAACGGCTTCCTCGCCTGAATCGGCTAAAGCCAGGACACCGTAGCCCAGCTTGGTCAACCGACTCTGGATGTCCAGGGCTACGACGCCCTCATCCTCGACCACCAAGATCTGCGTTGTGTCCATAGTGCTAGCTCCTCAACAAGCCCGGATCGGGTTCATCCTTGTGCTACCGGCAACAGGATGGTGATGTTCGTCCCTACACCCTCTTGGCTCTCCACCTCAATCTGTCCATTGTGCGTCTGGATGATCTGATAGACGATGGACAGTCCCAGCCCTGTTCCGTGCGTTTTGGTGGTGAAGAACGGCTCGAACAACTGTGCCTGGATCTCCTGCGACATCCCGGCCCCCGTGTCGCTGAACGCCACCTGGATGGCCTGTTGGAGTTGGTCCCCTTCTCCCCGCATCTCGGCTGGGCTGGTGGCGATGCGCAACCGCCCGCCTTCGGGCATAGCGTCGAGGGCATTGAGCATCAGGTTCAAACAGACCTGCTTGAGATGATCAGGGTTGGCCAGGACGCTTGGCAGACCAGTGGCCCAGTGGCGCTCGACGGCGACATCGCCGTGCTGCAACTGCTTGCTGGTTAACTCTAGGACGCTCGCCAAGACGGCGTGTAGGTCGGTGGGTTCCGGCGCCTCGCACGCCGGATGGTAAAAGTTCCGCATGCGCTGCGCGATGGCGGCGATGCGCTCGATCTCACTTCCCACAATGCCCAGGTAACGGGCCAGCTTCTCTGGACGCTGCTGATCGGCCATTTCCTCGTCAACCAGCGTCAGGCAGCCCTGGATCGCCTGCAAGGGGTTATTGATCTCGTGGGCGATAGAGGCGGCCAGCCGGCCTAGCGCGGACATCTTTTCGCTATGGATCATCCGCGCCTGGGTTTCCTCCCGCTCGCGCACGAGCTGTTTTTGCTCGGCGTAGAGGCGCGCATTCTGCAGCGCCACGGCCAACGTGGAAGAGACGGCCTGTAGAACCCGCAGATCGTCCCGATTGTAGAGCGCCGTCTCTCGGCTGATCACCTCGAGGATGCCGATGCTGCGCTCGGGAGTGTGCAACGGTGCGGCCATCAGAGCCCGCGTCTGTATGCCGAGATAGTCGTCCACGCGGTCCGAGAAGCGCGGGTCTTGCTGGGCATCCTCCGTCACCACCGGCCGGCCTTGCGCTAGTGCCCAACCGGCAATGCCCTCGCCCGGTGCCAGGCGCACCGGTATGTCGATCTCCTTTTGTCGCTCCAGCGCCTGCACAAAGTAGAGCTCGCCTGTGTTGGGAGCGGGCTGGAGCAGCGAAACCCCGTCGGCCCGGAATAGCCGCTGTACGTGGAACAGAGCGGCGCGCACTACGGCGGAATAGTCCAAGGTGGCAGTCAAGGACAGGGCTATCTCGTTCAGCAGGACCAGTTCCTCGATGCGGACCTTGGTCGCGGCGAACAGACGGGTGTTCTCCAGGGCAGCCGTCGTGA
>CAYOBT010000658.1:0-1625 GCA_964402205.1 uncultured Anaerolineales bacterium | reverse complement strand
TCCCGGGGGCGTGCTCGCAATCTCGTTGTTTCGCCGATAAACTGTCGTTTGGCGCGTCGCCGAAGTGAGCGGCCCGTTGTGATCGTGACTGGGCGTCGGCCGTGGGCGCATGGGGTTTGCGTGGATCCGCAGGCCGCCGCGCAGGCTGGCATAGGATCGGGTCTTTTCTCGTGCACGGCTGGCGGTTTCGCTTGGGTGATGCAACCTTAGGCATGGTCCAGCGTTGACGTCGCGGTGCGGAGGGCTATAAGCGCGCTCCAATCACCCGTTCAGTTTGCGTCGGTGTGCGCCATCGCTTGAAAGAGGTGCCTTGTGGCACAGAGCTACGCAGTGGGTCCCAGCGGCGATGGCGCCGCCGCAGAGCATGTCCCACAAGGCAGCTTCTGGACCCTGACGCTGGGCTGCTGCGGCGTTGTCTATGGCGATATCGGCACCAGCCCGCTCTACGCTTTGCGCGAGGCCGTGACCGCCGCGCGGTCAGGTGGCATGCCCATGCAGGAAGCCGTCCTGGGAGTGCTCTCGCTGATCCTGTGGGCGCTGATCCTCATCGTCACGGTCAAGTACGTGCTGGTCCTGCTTCACGCCGACAACAAGGGTGAAGGCGGCACCTTCTCGCTGATGTCCCTGGCGCAGTCGGTCGCCAAGAAGAGCAGTCCGTTGATCTTCTACGTCGGCGTGGTTGGAGCTGCATTTTTCTTCGGCGATGCCATCCTGACGCCGGCCATCTCCGTTCTCTCGGCCATGGAAGGTCTCAAGCTCGCCACGCCGGCGTTCGAGCCCTATGTCGTGCCGCTGTCGATCGTCGTCATCGTCGGCCTGTTTCTTCTGCAATCCTACGGTACGCAGCGCGTGGCCACGTTCTTCGGGCCGATTGTCGTTGTGTGGTTCATCGTTCTGGCCATTGGCGGCATCCTGCATGTGGTCGACGACCCGCGCGTGTTTCTTGCCATCAATCCCTATTACGGGATCAGCTTCATGATGAACCATGGGCTGATCGCGTTCGTCGTATTCGGTCTGGTGGTGCTTGCGGTGACAGGCGCGGAGGCGCTCTACGTTGATCTGGGCCATTTTGGGCGCAAGCCGATCCAGGCGGCTTGGTTCGGCCTTGTGTTGCCAGCACTCGTATTGAACTACTTCGGCCAGGGCGCGTTGATCCTGACGCAGCCCGACGCGCTGCAGAACCCATTCTACTCGCTCTATCCTGAATGGGCACTGTACCCGATGATCATCCTGGCCACCCTGGCGACGGTGATTGCCAGCCAGGCCGTCATCACGGGCGCTTATTCGATCACGCGCCAGGCAATCCAGCTAGGCTTGTTGCCGCGCCTGGCCATCCGCCATACGTCCGAGAGCATCGCCGGCCAGATCTACATGCCGCGGGTCAACGCGCTGCTGTTGATTGGCGTGCTGATGGTGGTCATCATCTTCCAGAACTCATCGGCCCTGGCCAACGCCTATGGTGTCTCGATCGTCTGCGCGATGGTTCTCGACTCGGTGATGGCGTTCTTCGTGATCTGGCGCTTCTTTGGCTGGCCGCTGTGGCGCACGCTGTTGCTGATGGTACCGCTGGTGCTGATCGAGCAGGCCTTCCTTTCGGCCACGCTGCTCAAGGTTTTCAACGGCGG
>CAYOBT010000657.1:0-1629 GCA_964402205.1 uncultured Anaerolineales bacterium | reverse complement strand
CGGCAGAGCGCTTCCAGCTCTGCCAGGTGGCCCTCGATGAGGGCGATGATGCGGTTTGGGCGACGCTCCTCACGCGACATGGCCATCCTCTCGTCCGCCGCGGCCCCGGATCGCATTCTTCGCGTTGCGAACTTGCCGCATGATAGCCGGACGGCGCGTGGCCGTCCAGCGCGCAAGGCGAGCCGCGCGCCAGTTCGCAGGCCGCGTGCACGCCCTCTCTTGGCTACCCCTCTTCCACCAGCCCGCGATCCAGCAAGCCCCCCTGCTCGGTCAGACGGCGTTGCAGCTCGGCGACGGGCAGCCGCGTAAGGTCGCCGTCGTTGGTGATGGCCGCCATGGCCGCGCCGGTCCCAGCGGCGGTGCCCGTCACAGCGCAGGGCGGGATGACCCGCAGCACGTCCCAGGCCGTCGAATCCACCGAGATGCAGCGTCCCGCCGTGAGCAGGTTGCGGTTATGGACGCCTCGCAGCGACCGCCACGGGATGGCGTACACGGGTCCGCGTTGGCGCCAGTCGCCCGTCAGGCCGACGGCGTCGTCGAACCAGGTGTGGACGTGCTCGGCCGCCAGCGAAAAGGAGCCCACCAGCCGCCTCGTCATCCGAAAGCAGGCGATGGTGGGCACCAGCACGGGTTGGATATCCTCCTCGGGGTGGCGCTGACGGAGCTCTTCCAGGCGCTGTCGGATCATCCCCCGCGAGCCCAGGATCTGCCGCGTCACGTGGACCGGGTCATCCCCACGGAAAAAGGGCCCCTCGGCGCCGTCGCGCTGGCCGGTGGCGTCGTAGCGGTGGGTAAGCGGGTTGAGGTGCAAGCCATCCTGCTGCAGGTGGTAGAACCAACCCGCCAGCACGTTGGTATCCAGGCTCTCGGTGGCCTCGCCGGCCAGGTGGCAGACGTCGGCATCGCCGGTGGCGTCCACCACGGCGCAGCAGGCCAAAGCGCCGCGGCCAGCCTTGGTCTCGACGATGACGTGGCTGATGCGATCCCTTTTGCGGCGGACGGCGCAGACGCGCGTGTCATAGAGCAACGTGATGCCCTCGCGCAGCACCAGCTCTTCCAGCGCCAACAGGTAGCTGATAGGGTTGAACGAGACGGCATAGCGTGTCTCGCGGCGCTGGTCGGGATCGCCGCTGGGTAGCCAGCACGCGGGGATGCCCCGAAAGCGCGCCGTGGCGTTGTCCTCGCGCAGGTCGGCCACCGAGAGTTGCAGCAGCTCCTCGGGCAGCCCGCCGATGACCTGGCGCCCGCGACCGTCGCATAGCGGCAACCAGACGGTCACCAGGCCTAGGGTCGCCAGGCCCCCCAGGGCGCCTTCCTTTTCCAGAAGACAGACGCTGGCGCCATTGCGCGCGGCCGCCACCGCCGCGGCCACGCCGGCGATGCCGCCGCCCACCACGATCACGTCGTACGCGCTCCAGACGGGCACGGTGCGCGCGGGCTCTTGGATGGCAGCGCGTCGGATGGGCGGCTCGATCTCAGAGCCAGCCGCCATGGCTCCCGATGCATGCGTCACGAGACCTCCTGCGCATCCAGCCTGTGGTCCATGAGGGTGGCGTCGAGGCGCAGGACGCCATCCTCGCGCCGGATCTGAAGATGCGCCCAGGGCATGACGTCCTCATAGCCCGTGGC
>CAYOBT010000656.1:0-1630 GCA_964402205.1 uncultured Anaerolineales bacterium | reverse complement strand
TTGCTGGTGTGGGGCGATTGGGGCTGCAAGCCGGCCATCGCCATGCAGCAAGAGGTGGCCACCACGCTGGCCCACGGCGGCCTGACGTGGATCGGCTACCAGATGAACGAACGGTTTGACGTGGAGCCGGCCGTCATGAGCGAGCTCGGCAAGACGCTGAGCTTTGTCAAGGAGCGCGAGCCCTGGCTTCTGGACGCCGAGCCGATCCTCTCTATCGGCGTGCTGCACAGCACCAGCGCCCACTTGGCTCAGGACAAGCCCACAACGTGGGTTGACGAGACCAGCGCCCGTGGCGCGCACCGGATGCTCACCGAGAGCATGCTGCCTTACCACCTGATGAACGAGGTCACCCTGGACGAGCGGCTGGACGAGCTCCAGGTCCTCATCCTGCCGGACCAGCGCTACCTCTCGGGGACTCTGGCATCGCGCATCGCCGACTGGGTGCGTGATGGCGGCGTGTTGGTGGCTGCTGGGCCAAGCGGCACCCTCGACGATGCCTTTGAGCCCACCGGCCGCATGGCCCTTGAGGATGTCCTGGGTGTGGAGATGGAGGGCGTCTATGACCAGACCCACGCCTATGTGGAGGTCATTGACCCCAGACTGGCGGCGGGGACGCTCGACATGCCGCATCTGGCCGAGGCCCCCTTTGCGCTGGCCAAGCCCGTCGCCGACGACGTCCAGCCGCTGGCGCGTCTGCGGGCCATCTATCTGCGGAGCGATGGCAAGCCGCTGCTCCGATGGTCGCCGGTGGGCGAGGATACGGGCTATCCCGCCATCACCATGCGGCGGTACGGGCGGGGCTGGGCCAGCTATGTGGCGGGCGACCTGTTCCGTGCCTATCAGGCCAAGAACGCATGGAACCTGAAGCATATTGTCGCCAACCTGTTGCGCGTCTTGCGTCCCGACCTGCCCGTAGAGATCGATGCTCCGGCCTGGGTCGAGGTGGTGCTGATGCGCCAGCCAGAGACGGGGGATCGTCAAGAGCGTACGCTTGTGCACCTGGTGAACCATCACGGTAACCGTCCCGTCGATGACAACAATGTCTGTGTGGAGACGGTGTTGCCCGTGCGGGATATCACAATGCACCTGCGTCTGGACCAGGCGCCGGAATCGGTGCGGCTGCAGCCCGACGGTGTCGAGCCTGCCTGGTCGATGGAGGACGGCGTGCTGACGGTTCAGGTGCCCGAACTGCAGATTCATACCATCGTCGAGATCGTGTAGGCGACCAGGCGGGCCAGCGACAAAGCCACGCCACGCCACCTTCCTTTCACACAGCCGCCTGACCAAGCCCCTCCCCTGCGCGAACTCCGGGGGAGGGGCCACGCTTTCCGCGTACCTCGTCGGCGAGGAGGGCGTTGCCGGTGGGCTTGGGAATCGCGCACCGCCGTCGCCATCACGTTCTAGAGACGGTGCCTTGTGCGCCGGGTTCTTGCAGCAACGCGACGCGTGCTAGTCTTGCCACCCGCTTTGCGGATCCGACCGCTCGTGTGCGTCCCCTCTCGCGCTGCCTACGCCTCTGGGTCCGCAGTTCGGCCTCGATCTGTCCGAGAGAGGGCGTCTTTGTTCGGCCGATGCGCTATAATGGAGCATACGCGATAGGTCGGCGTATCGGACGTGAGGTTGGCGCGTG
>CAYOBT010000655.1:0-1631 GCA_964402205.1 uncultured Anaerolineales bacterium | reverse complement strand
GGTTCGGCGCTATTGGGGGTCTGAACGGCTGTATCATCACACGGCGCCGATCAACATGCTCTATGGGCTCCACGAAGCCCTGTCGCTGGTAATCGAGGAAGGCGTTGAGACGCGGTGGGCCCGCCATGCTCGCGAGCACCACCGCCTGAAAGCAGGCCTCGAAGCCTTGGGCCTGCGCTATCTGGCCGACCCCGCCCACCAGTTGCCCATGCTCAACGCCGTCGCCACGCCCGAGGGATGCGACGAGGGCATCCTGCGGCGTCAGTTGCTGGTAGAGTACGGCATCGAGATCGGTGGGGGTCTCGGCGCTCACAAGGGCAAGGCATGGCGCATCGGCCTCATGGGCGAGAGCGCCACAGAAGCCAACGTGCAGCGCCTTCTGGCCGCACTGGAGGCACTGCTCGAAATGCCCTGATACGTCTCCGACGCCCGTGCGCGCCAGCCATCGCCACAGGAGATCGTAGGATGAAAAGCCGTGAACGCGTCCGCCGTATCCTGAACCACCAAGTGGCCGACCGTCCGGCCATAGATCTGGGCAGCAGCGAGGTCACCAGTACCTCCGCCTGGACCTACGCAGCGCTTCGGGAAGCCCTGGGGCTTCCGCCCAAGCCTACTCGCGTCTTTAACCTGATCCAGATGCTCGCCGAGGTCGACGCCGACGTTCAGGATGCCCTCGGCGCCGACGTGGCCATGCTCCCGCCAGATGAGGTCATTCTGGGTGGGCCCTATGGCGACTGGAAATCCTACACGTTCCCCAGTGGTCAGAGCTTCCACGTGCCCAAGGGATTCCAGCCCGTGGCCATGCCAGACGGTTCTCTGGAGGTGGGCATTTCTCCGGGTGCCGAACCGACGTACCGTCTGCCACCGGATGGCCGCTTCTTTGATGTCATCCCAGACAAGCAAGGCGATCCCTTTGACGTGCCGCTACTTCCCAGAAACGAGTGGCGCTTTGTCGACGATCTCGGGGACGACTATCTGCGCGCCAAGGAAGAGGTTGCGCGGAATCTCTACGCTCAGACGGACCGCGCCATCATGGCGCAGCCGCCTGTCTTTGCACCCCTCGGCCACGGCGGCCTCTACAACTGGGCTATCGTCATGATGACCGAGCCGGCCTATGCCGAGGACTATATGATGGCGCAGGCAGAGGCCACGGCTCGCTGCTACGAGCAGTACCTACAGGCAGTAGGTGAGCACATCGATCTCTTGATCATCAGCCTGGCGGATTTCGGCCTCCAGCATCGCGAGCTCTTCCGGCCAGCGCTCTTTGAGCAGTTCTTTGTGCCTGCGTGGGAGATAGTGACAGAGATCGTTCATCGTTGGCCGAATGTCAGCACCTGGATCCACTGCTGCGGATCGGTGCCCAACCTGGTTGGTCGCTTCATAGAGGCAGGCGTGGACTGCCTGAACCCCGTGCAATGGACCGCCGATGGCATGGACCTCGCTCGGCTCAAGCAGGCATACGGGGATCGTCTCGTATTCTGGGGCGGCGCGATCTCTACCCAGGGCACACTGCCTTTTGGCACGCCCAAAGAAGTCGCTGCGGAGGCCGAATGCGTGCTAGACACCATGACGCCGGAGGGTGGCTATGTCTTCAACCCCATCCACAACATCCTGCCCGAGGTGCCCATTGA
>CAYOBT010000654.1:0-1634 GCA_964402205.1 uncultured Anaerolineales bacterium | reverse complement strand
CCCTCCGGGCTCTCACCATCCATGTTGCGATTAGCGCTCCACGTCAGGAGATCTCCACCGGTAAAATTCCCGGAAACCTCGATGTCGATGTGGCTCAAATCCTTTTCACCGGTGTTCCAGGTATATTCGTATGTCCAGATTCCCGTGCCGGGGTCGTCGGAGACCTCCCACGAGAACACGGCGTCGGTCCAATCGATCGCCTCGGTGAACCCACCGGCGACGGGGCCCTCATAGAGCTTGGTGAATCCGCGGTGGATCTGCCAGCCATGCCCTGGCTCCTCGCTCCAGTTATCCACGCCGTTCACGCTCCCCTGCGCGGTGTAGATTCCCTTGTGGTGGGGATGGTCGTGCGTCTCGTTCGGGATGTCGTCGACCATGGGCCAACTGCGGGTGATGCCCACCTGGCCTCGCGCCAGCACGGGATAGAGGTAGGGACGCACGACTTTGGGGCCAAAGTTGTACGTGGTGACATGCTCGCCGTGGACGCGGACGACCAACTGGCCGGCGGGCCCTTCGTTCAGCCTCACGGCGTCTTTCTGCGGGGGAATCTCTAGCAGTTCAAGGTCATAGGCAGCCGCCTGGTGCGGCTCCAAGTCGCCGACGATCCAGCTCAGCTCGACGAGGCCATCGGCACGACGCCAAGCCTGCAAGGGCACGGTGCCAGGACCGGTGGCGGCCGACCTATCGCGCAGGGATAGCCGCGCTGGATCCACCTCGGGATCCAGGTCGGTGACTGCTGTGACGGGACACAGATGGCGGTGATGCCAGCCTGCCTCGACGCGCAAGATCGTGGGTCTCATGTTCCGACCTCCTTGTCTGTGGTTGGGTTGTAGGGATGGTGTTCCGTTGGCCAGAACCGTGGATCGGCGGCCCACAGATTGGCGATACTGTCACGGGCGATGGCCTCCACGCCATAGTCGGCGTCGAAAGCCTCCACCGAGACCCAGCCGTCATAGCCGAGCTCGTGCAGGGCTCGCAGCACCGGCGCGACGTCCACGTCGCCCATGCCAGGCCCCAGCAGGTTGGGATCGTTGACGTGGACATGGCGAATGAGCGCGCCCACCGAGCGCACCTGGGCGCCCAAAGGCGGCGGATCGTGGGCCATCGCCTTGACGTCCACGATCATGCAGAAGCCGGGCGTATCCACCTGGCGCACCAGCCGCGCGGCCTCGGCCACGTCGGTGATGAACGAGCACTCGGGCTCGGGGAGCGCCTCGATGCAGAACGTCACGCCACGTTCGTGGGCGTGCTGACCGCAGCGGCGCATGGCCTCGGCGGTATAGGTCCAAGCCTGCCCGTAGCTGACGCCGCGGCCGGGCGCGCGCTGGGCGGGGGACCCCAGGACCAGCACGTCGCCGCCAAGGTCCGCGCAAAGATCGATCTCGCTGAGAAGATAGCGCACGGTCCGCTCGCGGGTCTCTGGGTCGGCATCGTTGAGCTGGAGGCCCTCGGTGCGGGCCAGCAGCCAATGCAGGCCCACCACGCGCATCCCCTCATCCTCGATCTCGCGGCGAATGGCGGCACGATCGTCCGCGCTGAGGGCGTCTACGCGCTCGGCCAAGGTATAGGGCGCCAGCTCGATCCCCTCGTAGCCGAGGTCGTGGCAAAAGCGGGCCACGCGGCCCAGCGTCCAA
>CAYOBT010000653.1:0-1635 GCA_964402205.1 uncultured Anaerolineales bacterium | reverse complement strand
GCGACCGTCGGCCGATGCCGCCGTGACTCGTCCCAGTCGCTCATGCATGATCCAACAGAAGAATCCGGGATGGTACGTTCCGCCGAGATAGGTGCGATAGCGCCGAACCTCGTCGGCGATAAGGCTCGTCAGATGGACGGCAAGCGCATCGACCGCGTCATCGTCATTGCCATATTTCGGCACGCCTTGCAGGAGCATCAGTCGTAGATCCTCGCGCCCAACGAAATCGGTCTCCAGCGCACCGCGTAGCTGGTCCAGATCGAGGGTGCCATCCTCAAACACGTACTGCCGAATGGCCACCAAAGCATCGACGAGGTTCGCGAGTCCCACAAAGGATGGCTCGATCCAGTTGTAGCGAGCGCCCCCCTGGTCGATGTCACGACCCTTGGCCAGGCAGTCGTTCACAAAGCAAGAGAGTAGAGGGAAACCGCCATGGTAGTAGCGCGTCATCTGGGCCGTATTCTGCTCGATCACCGCCTCGCGTATGGCTTCAGCCAGCCGCTCCTCGTACGCCTCTACCAAAGCCTCAAAGCTGCCAAAGGACCCGGCTCTCAAAGGTTCTGCTCCCTGGTCCAAGGGAGCCACGCCCAGCAGATCATGCAGTAGCTGCACGAGATTGATGTAGGGGCTAGCCACATAGACGTTGGACGACGCGACAGGCGTGAGCTCTACGCAGGTGCTATGCTGATAGAGGCAAGCCTCCGCCGGCGGAAGGCCTGCCTCGAGCATGCCACGGGTGATGAGGTCGTCGCCGAACAGGGCGGGATGCGTCAGCCCATCCGCTAGGAGATCGCAGGCGCGTTCCATGATGGCATCGGGCGTATCCTCATTCCAGCAGAGTCCAATGCCTGGGTACGCCATACGCGTGTGCGCGACGCTCTCCAGAAAGAGCTCTGTCAGCTCGTTGCTGACGTCCCGCCCACTGGCATCGCGTCCGCCGATCATAAAGCCGACCGCCAGACCGCGGGGTGTGTACGAGCTGAGCATCAGGCACAGACAGTCGATCAGCTCTTGGGCCTCCTCTCGCGTCAGACGGCCTTCTGCGAGATCGTGCTCATAGAGCGGCAACAGGTACCGATCGGGACGCCCCAACTGGAAGAGCAACATGAGCTGGCCGGCACACAGCGCAAAGGTCACCAGGTGAATCGCCTGCAGGGCCTCACGAAAGGTCTCGGCGGGATACTCCGGCACCCGCCGACAGATGTGCGCAATCTCTTGCAACTCGTTGGCTCGGGGATCCTCAGGGGACAGGGCAGCCGCCTGCCGCTCCGCCTCGTCAGCATAGCGCTCGGAGAGGTGCCCCAGGCCATCCAGTGCGATCTCGCACGCACGGTAGAAGGCGTCGTGCTCTAGATCCTCAGGACGTGTCAGGTCGAGCGGTTGACGGTAGAGCGCTATCTGCGCACGGAGGCCGCGCAGCCCTCGTCGCAGCAACGTCTCATAGTCGATGGCCATGTGCGCGCGTTGCCCCCAGACGGGGCTGCTTGCCGGCCCTTGCTCCTCGCGCCAACGTCGGAGCTCGTTCTGCTCTGCGTCGGAGAGCTCGCGCCGCGAGAACGTGCCAACCAGCAACTCGTGTTGGCCGATCTCGGGCGTGATGCCCTCAAGGACAGCCGCCGTTGCGCGAGCGCGCCG
>CAYOBT010000652.1:0-1635 GCA_964402205.1 uncultured Anaerolineales bacterium | reverse complement strand
CTGCTCGCCCTTTGGAGCACCCGGCACTTGAAGCAGCAAGCGATCGCAAGACGATCTCAACCGAGGTAGAACACCGTCAGACCTGGTAGAAAGGAATCCTCCATGGCTAGAGTGCTCGTAGTTGATGATGAACTCCAGGTGCTGCAGTTGGTTGGGCGCATCCTCACGAGCGATGGCCACGAGGTCGATCTCGCCCTTGATGCCAACCAAGCGATGGGGATCGTAGGCATGCGCTCGCCCGACGTGATCGTTCTCGACATCATCATGCCGGGAACCAATGGGTTTGAGCTGTGTCGCGCCATTCGAGAACACAGCGACATGACCCACGTGCCGATCCTGTTTCTGACCGGTGCAGGCGGCATCGAGAACAAGATCGATGGATTCGAGTCGGGCGGCGACGACTATGTCATGAAACCCTTTGATCCTCGCGAGCTGGTGCTTCGGGTCAACGCCCTGCTACGCGCATCTGAGCGATACCGGCCGCCCGTGCTCGAGAGCGGCGAGATCACCCTCTACCCAGAGAGCGGCACTGCGTTGGTAAACGGCGACACAGTGTCTCTCACGCCCGTCGAGTTCGACCTGCTCTCCTATCTCATCAAGCACCGCGGCGAGATCGTTCCGGCGCGCAAGCTCCTACGAGAAGTGTGGGGCTACCCCGGCGGCGTCGGCGATCCGAGCCTCGTGCGCACCCACATCATGAACTTGCGCCGCAAGATCGAAGCGGATCCAACAAACCCGACCCTCATCCGCACGGTTCCTCGGCACGGATACACCGTGTGATCTAGGCTAGGCCCCTCTCGCTCTCCCCGTCTGCGCCCAGCCCGGGCGACGTCTCGGCTTGCATCTCAACGCCGTATTTACGGCACTTTCATGAGTTCTGGACGCAAAGCCTGCTATAATCGCTTGCAAGGGGCGCGGGGTCGCGTCCAAAGCGCCATCGGTCGCTGGAACACGAAAGTAGCAGGCATGCCGCATGAATCATGGACAAGCCCCAGCCCAGCCACTCATTGCAGATGCCGTATCGAGGCAGCCAGTACAGTTGGACTCGCGATGGGTACTTGTCGTCGACGACGATCCCGGCGTGCGTCGGTTGCTCAAACGGGTCGTGACGCATATCGGCTGCAACGTTGAAACGGCGACCAACGGACGCGAAGCGTTGGCTCGGCTCCGTACACGGCCATACGATCTCGTCATCACCGACCTTCGCATGCCCGAGATGGACGGCACCGCATTGGTGCGTGCGTGCCGCTCCCAGTTCCCCTTGACGGGCGTGATCGTCGTCACCGGCTATGGCACCATCGAGAGCGCTGTCGAGGCGCTCAAGCTTGGCGTGGATGACTATCTCACCAAGCCCCTCGTGCTCGCCAGCCTTACCGAGAAACTCACGACCTATCTCTCCAAGCGCGATCGCCCACCGCAGGCATCTGTCCGCTCAGCCGTCGAACCCTTGGTGGCACTCAGCAACATCCTCTCGGGCGAACTCGGGCTGTACGATCTTGTCAATGCCATCCTCGCCCTTATCCGGCGCGCTATGGCCCCCCAGACCGCGCAGATCACCGTGTTCGGCATGGGCGGACTGGAGGACCTGAACTTTGGACTGGGTCCACCGCTCACCCACTGTGCCAAGCTTGCCCA
>CAYOBT010000651.1:0-1638 GCA_964402205.1 uncultured Anaerolineales bacterium | reverse complement strand
GACTATTTCCCGACGATGGCCGCCCCACCTAGCGAGTGGGGCCCCTCTGACAGCGAGGGAGAGCACGACCTGACAGGAGCCGTTCTGATCAGCTCCCTCTCGTTTCTCGAGATGCGGACGAGCAGCCTGCTGCCCCATAGCGTCTGGCTGAAGCTAGAGGCCGGTGCCGACCCAGAGAGGGTGCTGGCGAGCGTGCGCGGCCTGGGGATCACACCACGCGACATTGTGATGCTGGCCCGACTTGTGGCCAAGGAAGCGAATCGCCTGGAGCGCACGGGCATGTTCGGGCTCCTCACGTTTTGCTTCCTGGCAGCGGCGGCGCTGTCGGTGGCCGACATGGTTGTATCTGGCGTGGCGATGCTCCAGGAACGCGCCGTGCGGCACGCCGTGCTGCGAGCCCTCGGCTTCCGCCAGACGACGCTGCTCGACTCTGTGCTGCTGGAGGAGCTCGCGTCGCTGGCGTACGGCCTCATGGCAGGCATTCTGAGCGGCATCGCTTGCGCCCGTCTGTATGTCCCACATTTCCCGTTGACCGCGACATCGGGGCCGCCCGTGCCGCCTTTCATCCCTCTCATCGATTGGGCCCGCACGCATCAGATCGCCATCGGCATGGGGATTGCGCTGCTTGTCTCGCAAGGAGTCGTCACCTTGCGACTGATGCGCACGCACATCTTTGCCGCCTTGCGTCTGGGGAATCGCCCATGAACCTGAACCGTAGCTCAGAGGCGCGCAGGAGAAACCGCGCCCCGAGCGCCATAGGAGATCGCAATGCATGACAACGCCGGTCCATCCCCCCGCCGAGATCTCTTTGCTGAGATTGCTACCCGCGACACCAGCCAACCTCAGCCTCGCCTCACTCGCGCCGATGCCTTGGTGACCCCCGCGCCCCAGACGCTGCCTGATGTCGCGTTACCCTTGGACGATGACCCCAAGGTCAGGGTGATGCCACTACCTCGCGATGAGACGCCGGACGCTCTCCAAGCCCAGCTAGAGCAGTGGCGCGCTCGCTACGCGCCGTTTCTGGAACGCCATGCGCCCATGCCGCCCAGAACCCGGACACGTCTCCCGCTGCAGAGCTTCCAGTGGCGGCTGGAGGAGGGTCGCTGGCAAGAGGTGAGCCTCCCCCACTATGGCCCGCCCATCGGGCGCGCCACGGCCACGTATCGCACGACGTTCCAGGTCACCGAAGAGATGCTCGCTCTGGGCAACGTGTGGCTATGCTTTGGGGGCGTCGACTATATCGCGCACGTCTTGGTCAATGGCGCCTATGTGGGATCACACGAGGGGTTCTTTGCGCCCTTTGAGCTGGACGCCACCCCGTACGTCCGTGACGGCGACAATGAGCTGGTCGTCCGCGTCGAGAACGATGCCATCATGATGGGCAACGATAGCTGGGGCGACGACGGCGAGCTCTACGAGGGCGACAAGCTCTATGCTGCCACGGGTCCAGGTTGGGATCAGCCGGGCCTCGGCTGGCATCATTGCCCTCCCGGCATGGGCATCTACCAGGAGGTCTGGGTGGAGGCGCGCGATGCGCTGCACATCCGCGACGTTTTTGTGCGGCCGCTTGCTGATGACCAAGGCGCGCCTTCTGGCGAGGTGGAGGCCTGGGTGGAGGTCCACAACGCCACGCGCCTG
>CAYOBT010000650.1:0-1640 GCA_964402205.1 uncultured Anaerolineales bacterium | reverse complement strand
CCGAGCAGTATCATGGGGAGTGCCAGATGCACCGTCAGCCAAGGCATCTTCTCACCCGCATAAGAGTAGATGATCCAGGCCATGGCCATCCACCACACAACGAAGGGGACAAAGGCCTTGTGAGTCCCGCGCTGGGACTCAGGCTCGGGATCGGTTCCGGCCGAATGCCAAGGGAGAGACCTCCGGATGGCAGCGCGCACGACCAGGTAGCCCGAGGTCGCGGTCGCGAGCAAGAGCGGCAGGTACTCGTAGAGTGGCACCACGACGAGATAGTAGTACCAGGGCTGATCACCTCTTTGGACGCCTTGCTGAGCAAGCCAATACCCCATCGAGCCGACGATACCACTGGCGATGCCGGTCCCGTTGGTGAACACCGTGGTGAACAGCACAATGAGTATGGCGTAGTGTATGGCAGCCAAGACACTCCATCGACGCCAGCTCCAGAGAATCCCGACGATAGCTGAGACCACGAGCACAGCTAATGACATCGCACCCGAGTAGTAGATGGTCGGCGGGCCATAGTCCACAGGATCGAGGCCGAGAAGCTTGATGGGTATCGGCGACAGGAACGGTAGGCACAGCGTCCCCAACACAATCACGAGATCGAAGGTCCGGTATGATCTCAGATTTGGCCAGACGCCGATCAACAGGATCGTCGTCGCCGCCACTACGGCCAACACGGCGAGTCCTCCCCCGGCCATACCCCACCACGGAAGACTAGTTGGCGCTTCTGCCCCGCCCTGGGCTACCGCGCCCAGTCCCAGCAGCAGCATTCCAAGGGCAACTGCAATCAGCGCGGCGCCGAGACCAGGCCTCAGGCGCTCGTTGCGGCCCCAATCCTCCGCAATGGCCTGGCGCGCGAACAGCCCAACGAGGAAGAACCCTATGATGGCGTTGTAGATGAACGCCACTTCCTTGGTCGCGAACATCAGCGAGATGCCGGCAGCCATGACGTACAGCCACCGGTCGCCACCATTCCGTAGGTAAGAGAAGACAGCGTAGACGACGATCAGGCTCCAGAGGATGACCGGGATGTCGTGCCGGATGTAGCGCGAATAGTACGCGATCGACGGTGAGATCAACAGGAAGAAGGAAGCCGTTAGTGCGCCTGCCCTGCCCAGCCAGGGCCGGAGAAGATAGGGGAACGCAACGACTACGATACCCAGCAGCGCAACAGCGAGGCGCGCGGTGAAGTCAGTGTCGCCGAACAGGAAGTACGAGAGAGCTGTGGCGTGGAAGAGAAAAGGGCCGTGCATCAATGGTGTGTGCTGGAAGCCCTGGCCGACGTACAGATTCCAGGAGTACTTCGTGTGCAGGCTCTCATCGTGACTCTGCACCCGAACGCCCAAGCCCCACAGTCGTGTGCCGACCGCGAGCAGAATCAGCGCCAGGTAAAGAGCCTTCTCCCAGTCAAGAGCTACCAGTCGCAGAAGCGGCCGGTCCAGCCATGCATTGGGGCGTGATCTCACGTTTCCTACCCTCTCCTAGAACGTCTCTTTCGCATAGCCTGCAAACCCGACGCACTCTCTGTTGGGGCCGCGATGAGCGTTATGTATGCCTACACGAAGGCGTGACATTTCCAAGCGAATTGATCCCATCCACGGGTCACTCGACCGCGTCTTCGCCCGCATCCTCGACGC
>CAYOBT010000649.1:0-1641 GCA_964402205.1 uncultured Anaerolineales bacterium | reverse complement strand
GCTACTGACGATCTCGGAGGGGCGCGTTCCGGTGGGAGCAGAGAAGGGCGTTTTGGGGACGACCCGTGCACAATGGCGGACGATGGCCATGGCGTATCTGGCTCGACTGCGCAATCTGCTTCGTGTGGGCGCCAAGGACGGTGCCGATGCCAGTACCATCCGAGCGCGCTTCCTCCGCGGGGCGATCTGGTCCGTCGTGGGATCGGTGGGGAACCAAGGCGCGGCATTCGTGGCAAGTCTGATGGTGGCGCGAATGCTAGGCGCGGGTGGCTTTGGTGAGCTCAGCATGGTGCAAGGCTCCGTCACGACCTGGGCAACCGTAGCCGTCCTTGGGATGAACCTGACCGCGACACGCTACCTGGCCGATCTGGCTGATGATCCATCGCGTGGGGGACGCATTCTTGGGCTTGCGTATCTGGTTGCAGGGGGCTTTGGCTTGGTCTGTGCCGTGGGGCTCTTGGCCGGCTCTGGTTGGTTGAGCGCCCGTGTTCTGGGTGAGCCCGACCTGGCTCTCAGCCTGCGCGTCGGCAGCGTCCTGCTGTTGGTCACCGTCATCGATGCGGTTCAGGCAGGGGCGCTGGCGGGGCTGGAGGCCTTTCGTGCTCTAGCGTGGACGCGGGTCGCGTACGGCATAGCCATTGTCCCCACGATGGCGGTGGGAGTCTGGCTGGCGGGCGTCGAAGGAGCTGTGGCTGGCCTCGGCCTAGCCGGCGCTGCCCGAGCAGTTGGGGGGTGCGTGGTGTTGCGGAGAGCGTGCGAGAAGCAAGGTATCCGAATCGACCTCGTCGGAAGCTTTCGCGAACTCGACGTCATTCCGCGGGTTTCTCTTCCCTCTGCTCTTGGCGGGATTCTGGTGGGCCTGGCCACATGGTTGGCGCAAGTCGTGTTCGCGCAGCAGCCGGAAGGCTATCCCGATCTAGGCGTATTCAGCGCGGCGTTGCAGTGGCGCATGGTGATGTTGTTCCTACCCACAGCGCTTGGCAATGTCCTATTGCCTCTTGTCGCGTCGCAAGGCGACGAGAGCTCCCGACGTTTTCGGGTCTTCAACCAGCTCATGGCCTGGTCGTTGGTCTCGTTCACGGCCATGCCCCTCATGGCGTTTCCCGAGGCCGTGGCGTGGATCTATGGCTCGCGCTTTGGACTGGAAGGGTTCTCGCAGACGATGGCCTTGGTCATGCTGACGGCTATCGTGCTCGGCTTCAGCGATGGCCTCTCGCGGATCCTAACGTCGCACGATCTCCTCTGGTGGGGCGTGGCCAGCAATCTCACCTGGGGGGTGCTGCTAGTGGGTGTCACGTTCGTGACGCGCGGCATGGGGCCTCAGGGACTAGCGCTGGCATATGGCATCGCCCACGTCTGCACCATGGTGCTCTACCTGCCGCTCTACTGGACGCGTCACTTGGTTCCGCGCGATCTGCTCTTCTCCAGTGAGGCCGCGATCACCTGGCTTGTGACAGCAGCGGTCGCAGTCCTGGGGTATCTGCGCGCGGCGGCTGCCTGGCGTGGGCTGGCGTTGGCCATCGGTCTTGCGTGGTGGGGGTTCCGCGTCTGGCGTCTGCTGGGCGTTCGGGAGCTGCTGCCTGGGGCGGTGCGAGCGTGAGCGAGCGAAAGCCAGAACTTGTGTTCCCCGACCTTGCGTTC
>CAYOBT010000648.1:0-1646 GCA_964402205.1 uncultured Anaerolineales bacterium | reverse complement strand
TGGTGATGTCGAGGCTCTCCCCCAACGCATGCCCGGCGCGCCAGAGCACGCGCTCGACGGCGACGGATGCCTCGCCATCCGAGTTGCCGTCCAGAGTCGCGAGCCAGTCGGCCGTGACAGTCAACTCGCCACCATCCGGCTTCTCGACCGTGGCTTCCCAACGGGGCCCACACCCGACCGTCAGCACCGCAGCCAGACCCATGGCGAGCATCGCCCGCCCCAACCTAGAACGCAGCCAACTCACACGTCCCTCCTTCACGCCGCCGCACGCTCGCGCTTCAACTGTGCACGTCGCCTCCCGAACGCCAGCCCGCCCGCCGCGCGTATGACCGCCGAGGCAAGCAGCACCACACGGATGCCGATCACATCCGCTAGTAAGCTACCCACCATCGGCGCCGCGAACGCCGTGACCTGGATGACCGACGCGTTGAGTGCCGCGTACATCGGCCGGTGCTCATCGGGCGAAGAGGACAGCAACACGTTGGTCAGATAGACCGTCAGCCCGGCCATGAACACGCCCGCCAACACAGAGGGGATCAGCAACATGGCAGGCGTCACAGCCAGGGCAGAGGTCAACGGCACCAGCGCCATACCCAGAGAAGCCATCCACAGCTTGCGACGATAGCGGCGCTGACGGAGCAATGCGCCCAGTGACACGAACGCCACCATCTGCACCAAACGCTGCACAGTCAGCAACACGCCAATCCAGCCATCTGACGCCCCCAACGTGCGCACCTGAAACACTGGCATGACAGCGGTCACGAGGGCCAAACCCGTGCGCAACACGAGGGACGCCGCGAGGTAGCTGGCAAAGGCCCGATCACGCTTGAGCATGGCCATCACCTCGCGCAGTCTGATGCGCGGTGGAGCCGTCGCCTTGCCAGCAGCCTGACCCTCTGGGACCTCAAGCCGGGACAAGACCGCGACGCCCATGAGGCAGCCAACCACGCCCGAGACAAATAGCACCTGGTAGTTCAGCGGATAGGACGCATTGTCGAGCCAGAGCCCCGCCAGAAGCCCAACCAAAGCCATGGCAAGGCTCCGCACTGCCATGCGTCCGCTGATCACCTGCATCCGCCTCGCCGGCTCGATGACCAGCCCAAGCACCGGCGTCATCGTTACATTGAGCATCGCACTAGCTGGGGCTATGAGGGTACGGCCCATCACGACGGCATAGGGAGCCAGCGACGGTGACAGCAAGGGGACAAAAGCGAGCATGCCGATGACGCCACGGAACGCGAGTCGGGAGAGATTCACGGCCTTGACAAGGTCGGTCATCCGTGAGGCCAGCGCCCCCGCGGGCAGCAACAGCAACGTCGTCAACAGTGCGGGCAGCGATGTATAGAGTCCCACTTGCCAGTTCTCGGCACCCAGCCGCACCAGAAACACTGGCACGAACGCCATCGCGCCACCCAAGAAGATGGACTGGAAAGCCATCTGGAGGTAGAGAACGCGCTCGTTGTGCGTGGACCTTTCGGCAATCCGCACAAAGACGGGATTGCTGGAGAGACGCTCGCGCAGCGAGGCTGAACTGGGGATCGATTCGGATTGGGCACCGATGGCGGGATCGCTCCCTTCGCTGATGCTGCCGTCAGGGGCTGCCGGGGGGCGGCACACCTACTAGCATAAGCCATACGCTACCACGA
>CAYOBT010000647.1:0-1648 GCA_964402205.1 uncultured Anaerolineales bacterium | reverse complement strand
TAGCCCCATTAGCAGATAGAACCCGTAGAAATGCCACTGTGTGCCGTGTAGCTCGGCCAGGCGACCTACGATCGGCGCCGCCAGTCCCCATCCGAGCGCGCCAAAAAGGCGCTGCCGCCCATAGGCCTCGCGCTGCTCACCCAGCATGTCCAAAACGGCGCTATCCACCAACGCAGCAATGGGCGCAGCGCAGAACGCCATGGCCACGACGGGAACGAGCAGGGCGGCGAAACTGCCTGCCTGCGCGATGCCAAACACCGAGAGCACATAGAGCGCCAAGGCGGCAAGCAACAGCAGCTTGTGTCGGCGCGAGACATCGGCCAACGCCGCCCACAGGGGTCCCCCCAAAAGTCGCACCAGGGGACTTAGTCCCATCAGGACGCCGATCTCTCCTCCGCTCAGCCCGACGCCCTGGTAGTGCAGCGACAGGAATGGCGTCAAGGCCGCCATGCCCCCGTAAAAGAGCAAGTAGAACGACTTGGGGATCAACATGCGGCGGGCTACATGGATCCTCACGCGCACCTTAGCGTCGTCTGCACGGATCGTCGCTTCAGGGGGACGCGCCTCTCGCCAGCCATGCAACCCGTCACGTACCGGCGATGGATTTGTCGCATCCTAGCCATGATCGCCTCCTGGGAGCTAGCCTGGGGCAAGTCGCAGCATTCTATGGAGACAGAACGCTGCGAGCAAGCCGCAGCGGCCAGCGAGCGAGTCACCGATGCGCTCGCGTCGGTGGGGCTGAGCGACCGCAGGGCTTTGTCTTGACTTGCGTCCGTATCGACGACCCGACTTTCTGGTGCTCACCAACGCGGCCCTCACGTTTCCACAGGTGGCTTCCCCGATCTGCACGGGATTCACCAGCCACCGGACTAGGGCGGGCGTCCACCCGACCAAAACGTTGTCGCCGGCGGAATTAACGCCCGGCTTATGCTGCTATCATTGACGGCCCATATCCCTTTGGGCTATAGTGTTCTGACTTGATCCATCCATACTGGTCCATTCTAATGTAAAGGAGTCGTGCAGCCTTGTCATCGGCCCCGCATTCTACCGTACGTTTCATCACACACTGAGGGTCACATCCTATGCCTAGACACCGCTCTATCTGGCGAACACTGACCGCCCTTTTACTTTGTAGCATCGTCCTGACTATGCCAGCGACCCCGCTCCCCGTCGTGCAAGCAGAAGGCCCCGAACCGGTCGCTCTCAAAGAGACGAAACTGCAGCCCGTTGCCCCCGACGAGATCACCTCACTGCCCACGATATCGCGCCCAGACCTGGTCGAACACCAGATCAAGGGCGAGAGCGAAGCCGCCATCCATATCATCCAGCTTGAGGATGCCCCGCTGGCCACCTATCAGGGTGGCGTGGGCAAGTTTGCAGCCACCGCGCCCAGCGTCACCGGCGAGCCCCAGTTGGACGTCCACAGCCAGGCCAGCCTGGCCTACCGTGATTATCTAGTCATGCGCCAAGACGCCGTTCTGGACAAGATCGCCCAGCAAGCGGGGCGGTCGATGGAGCCCATCCACACCTATGGTGTGGCCTACAACGGCATGGCGGTCATGCTCACGCCTGATGAAGCCGCCGTGGTAGCCGCCATGCCCGATGTGGCCCGCGTTATCCGCAGCTACGACCTGCACATCCAGACGGA
>CAYOBT010000646.1:0-1650 GCA_964402205.1 uncultured Anaerolineales bacterium | reverse complement strand
GAGCTTGGCCTCGTCCTTGATCTCGTAGCCGCCGCCCTTGCCCTCGGCGGTCAAGAGCAGCGTGTGGGCGATGTCGCGCCCGTGGTCAGAGTGGGCGGCTGCGCCCCCGGCGATCATGCGGATCAAGTTGCGGGCGACGATGATGTCGGCCGTCGCACCGCAGACGCCCGCCTTGGGCCCCTCCTCCTCGAAAGGACTGATGCGGCACGGGCCCATGTTGCAGTTGCGACAGCAGACCCCCAGCTCGCCGAAGCCACACTGGGGCAACATGGCCTCGTACCGGTCCCACGCGGTCTCAAGGCCCAGCTCCTCGGCACGGGCCAGCATCTCTTGCGTCGCAGGATCGATGCTCCTGCTCATAGCCTTGTCACTGGTTGATACTTCAGACATGGGGAATCACCTCCTCCTATGGATTGCTCGACAGTTGTTGCTGGCTCTCCAGCGCCTCCAGGAATTGCCGGGCTGTGGCCTTTGAGGCCTCCTGTATGACCTCGCGCGGATATCGCAGGCTGAGCGCCTTTGTCGGGCAGGCCTCCACGCACGCCGGGCCACTGGGCCGATCGACGCACAGGTCGCACTTGAACGCGGCCCTCTTCTCGCGGCCGGCCACCTCCGTGGGAGCCACGCGGATCGCGCCAAAGGGACAGACCATCATGCACATTCGGCAGCCGATGCACAGACGCTGATCGACCGCCGTGTAGGTCTCGGTGCGGTACGTGGCCCCAGTGGGGCAGACCTTTACACACGGGGCATCCTCGCACTGGCGGCACTGGGTCGACAGCTTGACGTCATCGATCTGCACCACATAGTTGCGAGGCTGCAGCCGCTCTCCGGCGAGGACTGCGCCGATGACGGAGCCCGCCTCCGTATGGGCTGCGGCACAGGCCAACTCGCAGGTGTGACAACCCAGGCACCGTTCGGGGTTAACCAGGATGAACGGACCTTCTACAGGCATACCTCTCACCTCCTTATCTTGTGAGACCTCTCAGAATGCCGCCCGGGGGTCTCATATGGGGGATAGACGAACACCAACAGCGACCGTCTAGGTCCAAAAAAGGTCCAACTTGGCCGAGTCACCGCTATGGACGCAAGAGCTCTTGGTTCACAATCGCTCTCACCTCAGAAAAAGGGGAACAACCGGGAAAAAAACACGAACGCACCCCCCGTCAGAAGCGCCGGAATGGAGCTTGCCTCTACGTTACGTCCGGCAACCTTGATGGGCTTTCATCGTCTTCCGGAGGGCATCATCGTCGGCTACACTAGACAGGCCACGGTGCGTTCGTGCGCCGCCAACGCTGTGGGCTGACGGCCCGATCATGAGGATACCATATTCGGCACGCCCGTATAATACCCGTTTGGAAGGGTTTTGCCTCACCCAAACGGGTGAAACCTGACGCCGGCCTACAGTAGCCCCCACTTTGTCGCTCGCATGACCGCCTCGATCCGATTGTGGGCGTCAAGTTTCTGGTACAGGCCCTGGATGTACGTCTTGACTGTGTTCTCACTCAGGCACAGGCGCTCCGCAACCTCGCGATTGGTGAGTCCCTCGGCGACCAGGCGCAGGATCTCGATCTCGCGCAGCGTGAAATGATCGGGTGTATCTGCCTCGGGGCCTTCCTGCAACCAATGAAGCATCATGCGTGCGGCGCG
>CAYOBT010000645.1:0-1670 GCA_964402205.1 uncultured Anaerolineales bacterium | reverse complement strand
TCGGTATCGATTTGGCGATTGTGGGGGACCACAAGGCCGTGATTCTCGATGACCAGGGAAGCGCGATAGGGAAGGTGTTCGGCCTGCGGACGGACCCGGCCAGCCTGGATGAGCTCTTGCGTCGCGCTCGGGAAGGGGCCGCTGAGGACGAGCCAGTGCGAGCGGTCATGGAGCCCACTGGCTTGGCCTGGCTGTCGGTGGCCAGCTATCTCATCCAACGGGGCGTGACCGTCTACCTGGTCAACACTCAGCAGGTGTCGGACCTACGCAAGTTCTACAAGAAGCACGCCAAGAGCGACCGCATTGACGCCCGCGTACTGGCCCGCCTGCCGTGGGTCAATCCCGAGGCCCTGCACCCGCTGCAACTATCGCCGGCCGACTATCTCAGCGGACAGCGGTGGTGCAAGCAGCAGGAGGAACTGGCCGATTTGATGACCGCCATCAAGAACCGGGTACAGGCCTGGGAGCGGGGCTTCTGGCCAGGCTTGGAGGAGGTAGTGGGTGACCTCTTTGCCCCCTGGGTACGCCGCTGGCGCGAAGTGTGGTACAACCCTTGGCGACTCCTCACGGTCGAGACCAGAGAGCTCGCGGCTTCCTTAGCCGAAGCAGGCGCCAACCCAGAGACGGTTGAGCGTCTGGCTGCCGGTCTTCGACAAGTCGCCCGTCGGGCGGTGGCCCTGTTTGGCACGCCAGAAGGAAAGCCCTCGCCCTACGTCGACTATGGCACGCTGCAAGACCAAGTCTTGCGGGAGCTGCGCTTGCTGGCTGTCTATGAGGCTGAACATCAGGCCCTACGCCGCAAGGTGCAACGGCTCTATCGTCAACTCTACCCGCAGCGCCACCTGGAAAGCATCAAGGGCGTGGGGGAGAATGGTGCTGCGGTCTATGTCTTCTTCCTCGGTGATGTGGCGCGCTTTGCCACGCAGAGGAAGTTCCGAGGCTGGCATGGCATGGTGCCTGCCAGCCAGCAAAGCAGTGATGCCGAGACAAAAGGGCTGCGCATCACCCGTGCCGGGCCAGACCCGGTGAAGAAGTACGCCTACATCAATGCCGAGGTGATGCGTCAGTGGGACCCTCAGATCGCCGCCATCTACCACGAGCAAATGATGCACAAAGGCAACCACCATTGCCAGGCCGTGTGCGCTTGCGCCACCCATCTCTTGGACCGCGTGCGGGCCGTGTTGCGCGACGGCCGGCCCTACGAACTGCGCGACGTGGATGGTACACCTGTCACCTGGCAAGAGGCCCGGGCTATCATCGCCGAACGATATCACGTGCCTGAAGAAGTACGGAAACGGAACAGCAAACGGGCCCGCAAGGCTCGGCGGGACCAACGCGCCGAGAGAAAACGAAAGGGGAGAAGTCCGCCGGGCAGATAAGAGACTGACGCCTCGACGTCATCTCAACCAGGTCAGACTTCCCCTCCACTCCGTGTAGGTATTGTACAACCATCACAGTCCTTTGTCAACCTACAGGCGGAAAGGTTGGAGAAGCCTGGTCCGACGTCGATCGTCTTCGCTATTCGTCTGGTAAGGTGCAGCTCAAGCTCATCATCTGAACTTGACACGATTTAGGACATCTCAGGGTGACAAGACGCACAGGCGGCTTGTTCAGAGTGTTGCTGACCACTTGTCCAGAGTTTCTGTCGGTCATTCTCAATTGCGGCAGGG
>CAYOBT010000644.1:0-1674 GCA_964402205.1 uncultured Anaerolineales bacterium | reverse complement strand
GCGAGAGGCGTGCGTGGGGCTCGCTCTCGGGACCTGTTTCGTGGAGCCAAGCGATGGCGTCTGCTACAACCAGCTCCGCTTCTACACGCCGGACGGCACCTACTTGGGTTTTCACAGCAAGACGCTGCGTTGCGGGACCTTGGAGCATCCGCCGCAGGGAGAGTTGAACGACTATGGCGTGCGTCCATTGCGGCTATTCAGCTTTGGAGACGTGCCCATTGGCGGCCTGATCTGCAATGACCTTTGGGCGAATCCCAGTTGCACCCCGCAGCCCGATCCCCACCTCACCCAGCAGCTAAGCGAGATGGGCGCACGGGTGATCTTTCACGCGGCCAATGGTGGGCGTGGGGGCGGTGAGTGGTCCGATGTGGCCTGGCGCTACCACGAAGCGAACCTGAGGATGAGAGCAAGGGCTGGCCAGCTCTGGCTCGTGACGGTGGATAGCTCCTACCCGCCAGATCTTCGCTGCTCGGCGCCATCCGGCATCGTGGCGCCCGACGGATCCTGGGCGTGTCGCGTGGCGGACAGGGGCGAGCGCTTCTTTGTCCATGACCTGGTGGTGGATCCCTAGGCCAAGGCCGTCCGCGGCGCGCCGTCGGCGGCGCGGACAGTTCCCACCGCCCATGCCCCACCTAGCTTGCGACCGGAAAGGCGAGACATGACCAATCCCGATACTAGGCAGTTCCAGATCCGCGCTGCAGAGCTGCGGCTGCATATCATCGACATGATGGGCGCAGGAAAGGCGCACCACTTTGGCGGCTCCCTCTCTGCGGCCGACTTGGTGGCGGCACTCTACTTCTATGCCATGCGGTATGACCCCGTGCGTCCCGACGGACCCGAGCGCGACCGCTTTCTCATGAGCAAGGGCCATTGCGTGCCGGCACAGTATGCGGCTCTGGCCATGCTCGGCGTTCTGAATCCTGAAGAGCTGCCCGGCCTCAAGACCCTCGGCTGTCGTCTGCAGGGACACCCCGCCATGCACCTCACACCCGGCATCGAGGGCTGCACCGGATCGTTGGGGCACGGCCTCTCCTATGCCAATGGGATGGCGCTAGCCGCTCGCGTGCTCCGCAGCGACTATCGCGTCTACTGTCTCCTGGGCGATGGCGAAACGCAAGAGGGCCAGGTCTGGGAGGCGGCAATGACCGCTGCCCAGCACCAACTGCGCCATCTCACCGCCCTCATCGACCGCAATCGCCTGAAGGCCATGGACGCCGCCAATACCGCCAAGCCCATGGAGCCCATGGCCGATCGTTGGCGGAGCTTTGGCTGGCGTGTGCGCGAGATCGACGGCCACGACATGGGCGCGATCTGCGATGCCCTCGACTGGGCGCGCCAAAGCGATGGCCCGCCGTCGCTCATCATCGCCCAGACCGTCAAGGGCAAGGGCATTCCCTTCATCGAGAACGATCCTGCCTACCACAATGCCGTGCTCTCTGAGGCGCAGATCGCCGAGGCCCGCGCCAGAGTGACGGCAGTGCTCGCCGCTCTCAGACAGGAGACGCCATGATGCCGCGAACCGAGACCCGCGTTGCCTATGGTGAGGCCCTGCTGGCTTTGGGCCATGCCGATCCACGTGTCGTCGTGCTCGACGCCGATCTCTACAACTCGACGCGCACCGCTGCCTTTCGCGAGCGGTTCCCAGGACGGTTCATCGACATGGGCATCGCCGAG
>CAYOBT010000643.1:0-1676 GCA_964402205.1 uncultured Anaerolineales bacterium | reverse complement strand
CGTCAGGTTCGTGCCGAGAGATGAACTGGCCAGTTGGCTGCGCATACCAGCAGATGCGTCACCAACCGAAGCCCAGTCATGAAGGATGGGAGCACCATGCCCAGCGACCCCGCTACCTACAACGTGACCCTCACGCCGCTCCAGACGCTGCTCTTGGCCAGCTTGCTCGAGCTTCCCGCGTTGCCTCTCGCCCTGACGGAGCCGCCCGACGAGCCGGACGAGCAAGCCGTCAACGACGCACTGGACCAGCTCGTCGGGCAGGACTATGCCCGACGACCGGCTGACGACACGTTGACGCTGAACGCCTCCGTGGTCTCTATCCTGCAGCGCGTGGCCTCGGCGCCCGTCATGCTGACGGTCTCTGCCTTTGCCGAGTGGAAAGCCACCGAGGCGCGCTTTCACATCGCGCCGGACCTCGCGGTCATGCAGTCGCAGACAGAAGAGGGCGAGACCGTCTTTGCGGCCCTGCGCGATGCCGACGTGCTTCGGGAGTCCCTGACCGACGTCGCTCCGCTGCCCGAAGAGGAGCCAGCAGGATCCGAGCGCACGCTGACGCCCGCGGATATCCAGGCCGCCTTTGGCCTGGTGCCTGATGCGACGCTGCAAGACGGAGCGACGCCGGCCGGCGCACAGGAAGGCGAGGACCAACTCGACGCAAACATGACCGTTGCCAGGCTGGATCTGTACGAACGCGCCCACGCCAGCGTGCCGGGCGAGTGGCGCTTGACCCACCGTCTTGCGTGGCTTACCAGTCAAGACCAACTGTGGCGCGCCGTCGCCGACGGCTCCGATGAGACGTTGCTCCTCGTCCCAGCCAGCCCAACCGAGATATCCGCAAGCTGGGAGAAGATCGTCCGTGCGGCCACAGAAGGCTATGCCCCATACACCGCCAAAGCGAGAAAGGTGGCAGACTATGCCTAACTGGCAACCTAACTGGAACGACGTACGCTGGAACTGGGGCGCGTCCGATCAGGCCCGCGAGGCTCTCTACCGCATGGCTGACTGGCTCGACGGCGCAGCCAACCACCGGCAGCACCTCGCGCGAGAGACCCTGACACAGTGGGAGGGGGGCGCAGCGCGAGAATTCGGTGAGAGGGCGCGGCACGCCATTGCCAAGCTCCATGCCCTCGCGGACCGCTGCCGTCGCAACGCCAGCGCGCTAGACCGAGCCAGCCAAGCTGCTCGCGAAGACCAAGCGCGACGGCAAGCGGAGCGCGCCCGCTGGTATGCCGAGCGCGCGGAGGAGCTGCGTGATCTCGCCAACGATGCGTGGCACACGGTGAGCGGTAGGCGACCATGAAGCAACCCAAGCAAGGCGTCTGACGCCATGCCCTATCCTCCCAGCTTTTGGCGGTCGCCCCGGCTGCGCGCCGCCCAAGCTACGCGCCAGCTCAAGATCGCCCCGCCACCCAATCTGGATCACAAGCCTGCGTCGTTGCTGATGACGTTGCTGCCCATGGGGCTCATGGCCGGCGCGCTCGTAGGCGTGGCCTTTGTATCAGGCGCATCGAGCTCCAGCGGCGGCAGCCCGACCTGGCTGCTGTTCACGCTGCCCATGCTTCTGGCATCGTCGGTGGCGACGGTCGCCACACGATTGCTGGAAAAACGCCGTCACAAGGCCAAGACGGCCAAAAGGGAGGCAGCGTACCGCCAGTATTTGGCATCTGTTAAGGAAA
>CAYOBT010000642.1:0-1680 GCA_964402205.1 uncultured Anaerolineales bacterium | reverse complement strand
GGCGTACTCGATGGCCTCGCTGATGGAGATGCCCAGGCTGCCAGACGTGTCGGGGTCCTCGGCGAGTACGTTGCGGCCGGCCTGGGTCTCCTCGCTGGGACTGGGGACTACGCTGCCGCCCCAGGTCTCCATGGCGATGCGGCGGTAGGGTTTCTGGTGGTAACTGATGGCCACCATGAAAACCTTGCACGCCAGGCCAAACATCTGCGTGGCAAAAGAAAGGGCGCTGCCCCATTGGCCGGCACCGGTCTCGGTGGCGAGGCCCTCGAGGCCCTCTTCCCGGGCATAGTAGGCCTGGGCCACGGCCGTGTTGGGCTTGTGGCTGCCCGGCGGGCTGACGCCTTCCCATTTGTAGTAGATGTGCGCCGGCGTCTCTAGCGCCTGCTCCCAGCGAGCCGCCCGATAGAGCGGGGTGGGCCGCCACATCTTGAGGATGTCGCGCACCTCCTCGGGGATGGGGATCCAACTCTCCTGGCTGACTTCTTGCTCGATGAGGGCTTGCGGAAAGACCGGCGCGAGGTCATCGGGCTGGAGCAGGTCTAGGCTCACCGGGTGGCGATACGGGGGCGGCGGCGTCTTCATGTCGGGGATGACATTGTACCAGTGGGTGGGCAGGTCGGGTTCGTCGAGCAGATACTTGTAGCGCATCATCGGATGGACCTCCTTGGGTTGGCCGGGCGTATGCCCGTGCCAGAACGCACGCATCCGCGTCGGTTGGGCCGCGCGAGGAGGGCCAACGCCGTCTGCGGTGCGAACGCATTCTGATGCGCGAACGCATTCCCATGCGCGTTGGTAGGCGCCGCGACGTCGGTGTGGGGCAAAGAGGGCGAGAGCGTCGTGCAATGATGGGCGTCGACGAGTCGGCTGCCGGCACGTGGCTATCTTGTACGCATGTTGCGCGCTGCTGTCAAGGGCGGGCGGCTGAGCGGATAGCTGCGAACGCCGTCTGCGGAGCGGAGATTGGCTCTCAGCAGCTTGGCGGTGGGTAAGTTGCCGGGTACGCTTGGCCGCAGGCATCGACGTGACGCGAGGTCATGTCCGGGCCACGAGCATGGTTGTGAAGAAGGAGCAAGGCAAGGATGGCACGGTACAGAGCTGGCATCATCGGTTGCGGCGGCATTGCGCGGGCGCACGCGGGCGGCTATCAAGAGGCCGGTATCGCCCTCGTTGCAGCGGCCGATCCGCTAGAGGAGGCGCGGGATCGCTGGGAGCAGCAGTTTCCCGGCTGCAAGCTGTACGCCGACTATCGCGAGATGCTCGTTGCTGAGGGCCTCGACCTGGTCTCGGTCTGCACCTGGCCGACGGTGCGGGTGGAGCCCGTCGTGATGGCTGCAGAGGCGGGCGTGCGCGGCATTGCGTGTGAGAAGCCGATTGCGCTGAACCTGGGTCAGGCCGACGCCATGCTGGCTGCGTGCGGTCAGCACGGCACGCGGCTCATCTTTGGGCATCAGCGGCGCTTCAACCAGCGGTATGTGGAGGCCAAGGCGGCCCTAGATCGTGGGGAGATCGGCGCCCTTGAGGGCATCTATGCCTCCAGCGGTGGGGATCTGCTCACGTGTGGCACGCACACCATCGACCTGATCCGCTACTTTGCGGATGATGAACCGATCGCTTGGGTGATGGGGCAGATTCACCGTGACCCCTCGCAGGGTCCAACGACCGCCTATGGGCACGAGGTCG
>CAYOBT010000641.1:0-1682 GCA_964402205.1 uncultured Anaerolineales bacterium | reverse complement strand
GAGGAGCTGACGAGGTACGATGCATCTCGTCAAGGGCCTTGGAACGCGATCGAGTTTCCAGGTCATCCGACCAAAGGAGCGCCATGAAGGTTACCAAGCGAGCGCCCAAGTACAACCCTCTCAAGATTGAAGCCAAGTGGCAGAGGCGATGGGTAGAATCGGGTCTATACGCCACGCATGAGGACCCGAGCCGACCCAAGCATTACGCCCTGACCATGCTGCCTTATACGTCTGGCGATCTTCACATCGGCCACTGGTATGCCATGGTGCCCTCGGACACGCGTGCGCGGTTCATGCGCATGAAGGGGTACAACGTCTTTTTCCCCCCTGGCTTTGACGCCTTTGGTCTCCCAGCTGAGAATGCCGCGATCAAACAGGGCATCCACCCCAAAGAGTGGACCCTGAAGAATGTCGAGAACATGAGGCGGCAACTCCGCTCCATGGGCGCGATGTGGGCCTGGGACCGCGAAGCCATCACCTGCCTCCCTGGCTACTACAAGTGGACCGAGTGGTTCTTCCTCAAATTCTTGGAGATGGGACTGGCCTATCGCAAGCGTGCACCGGTGGATTTCTGCCCGACCTGTAACACGACGCTGGCCCGCGAGCAGGTGTGGGGCGATGATCGTCACTGCGAGCGCTGTGGCACGCCCGTCATCAAGAAGGACCTGGCGCAGTGGTTCTTCCGCATCACCGACTATGCCGAGGAGCTGCTGGAAGGGCTGGACGAGATTGACTGGCCTGAGCGCGTCAAAACCATGCAGCGCAACTGGATCGGCCGCAGCGAGGGCGCCTCGGTTACGTTCCACTCGGAGCAGGGCGACCCGATCGAGGTCTTTACCACGCGCCCCGACACGCTCTGGGGCGCCACGTTCATGGTCCTCGCGCCGGAGCACCCCCTCGTCGACAAGCTGACAACGGAAGAGCACCAGGCAGACGTCGAAGCGTACCGCTTTGAGGCCTCCCGCCAGAGCGAGATCGAGCGACTGGCCACCGACAAGGAAAAGACCGGGGTATTCATCGGGGCCTATGCGGTGAACCCTGTGAACGACGAACGAATCCCCATCTGGATTGCGGACTATGTCATGATGACATATGGCACGGGCGCCATCATGGCCGTGCCTGCGCACGACGAGCGGGACTTTTCCTTTGCACTCAAGTTCGGCTTGCCTATTGTGCCCGTCATTGATCGCACGGACGGTGTTGCCAAGAGCCTCGTGCGACCCAATGCCGTCCGAGACATCGATGCTGTGGAAGTTCAACTCGATGCGAGCGGCATCGCCTACCAGCGAGAAGACATGGAGAACCTGGGAGAGGGCCTCTATGTGACGCTGGAAGGCGACGGTCAGATCGATCGCTACCTGGGCCTGGTGCAAGAGGCCATGGCTCCAGATGCATGGGTTGAGGTGGTAGGCGCGCGGTGGGCCTTTGTCTTTGACGATGGCGTGCGCGCGTTCGACTCTACCAACGCTGATCAAGAGATCCTAGCTCGCTGTCAGGCGTTGGATGCGTCAGCCCGTGCGTTCAGGACCGTCATGGAGATGCTGACCAGCGTCCCGTTCTTCGAGGACGTTCTCTACCATGCCGAGTATGGCACAATGATCAACTCGGGGCCGTTCACGGGGACACCCGGCGAGCATGCGAGAGACGAGGTCATCGCCTGGCTGGACGAACGGGGCATCGGC
>CAYOBT010000640.1:0-1683 GCA_964402205.1 uncultured Anaerolineales bacterium | reverse complement strand
ACATCCTGGACACGGTTGGTCTGGTCTCACCCGAGGCGCTGACGTACTATCCGGTTCCCGTAGACTTGTACGCGACAAACTACGCAGTCCCTCCCACCCTTATCCGCGACCTGGTGCCTGCCTACTTCGTCACCCTGGAGGTATTCATCCGACACTCACTGATGGAAGCAGAGTGGTTTCAGCGAGAATACAAGATCATCTGGGAAACAGACACCCAATCGTTCGGCAGCCAAGGCCTGCTGATCTTTGCCCATACCGCACAGGGGCAGATACACGAACTGCCGCGAGATGTACTTCCATGAAAACAGGTTTCAGGTCACACTGGTGAACAACATGGGAACAATCCAACGTTGGTTGCGCTGGATGGATACCTACCGTCTGGCAACAGCTATTCTGTTCGTGGCCATCTTCGCCATGGCAGTCCGTGCCCCTGCCGACACCGATACCTGGTGGCACCTGCAGGCGGGGCGTGTCACCTGGGAGAGCGGCCACATCCTCCAGACCGACATCTTTTCCCACACCCGGCAAGGCCAGCCTTGGGTCAACCATAGCTGGCTGAGCCAGGTGATCCTGTATCTTCTCTTTCAACACTTCCACTACTTCGGGCTGGGTCTGTTCCAGGCACTGATCGTCACGTTGGCCTTCGTCTTTGTCTACAGGCAGATGGAAGGAGATGTATTCACCCGCGCATTCATCATCATCCTGGCAGCGGCGGCCTCGGCTGTGGTCTGGATCGCGCGCCCGCAATTGCTCTCCTTCCTGCTCACCGCTGTCCTGAGCTACCTGCTGTACCTGTACAAGTGGCGCGGCGTCAACCGGCTGTGGCTGATCCCGCTGCTGTTCGTCCTGTGGGTCAACCTGCACGCAGGATACGCGCTGGGATTCATAGTGCTGGTGGGATTCGTTCTTGGCGAGGTGCTCAACCACTTTCTGGCCTGGCTTTCGCCCCCGGAGGGCGAGGCCCAGAACGAGCAGGAGTGCTCCATCGTGTCGTGGCGGGGTCTAGAGTTGGTTTTGATCGTCTCCCTTCTTTCCTTCCTCTGTCTTCTGCTCAATCCCAACACGACCCGGATGTGGGTGTACTATCTCGACACAGTACGCATCGGCGTGCTGCAGGACTTCATCCAAGAGTGGCGTTCGCCCGACTTCCATCCGCTCTACACCCAGCCTTTTATCTGGCTGCTGCTGGCCACTCTGGCGGCGATAGGGCTTTCTGGGCGGCGGGTGGATGGCAACGACCTGGCGCTGGTGGCGGGCTTCACCTACGCCAGCCTGTTGGCAGGGCGCAACATCGGCCCCTTTGCGCTGGTGACCGCACCGGTGCTAAGCCGGCACGCCCACGCCGCCATCGCGCGCTGGCTCGCCGCAGCGCGGGCGCGAGGCTGGTTGCGCCCGCAGCGCCGGACTGGCCAACCGCCCACGAAGGGGCTGGCGCTTGCCAACTGGCTGATCCTGGCGCTGGTGCTCGTCGCGGCAGGCGTCAAGGCATATTTCCCGCTGCGCACCGAGCTCAACGTCGAGCACGAGCGCAACAAACTGCCCGCCGACGCCATCGAATGGATCCAGGAGCAGCGGCCGACGGGCCCGATGTTCAACAGCTACAACTGGGGCGGGTACCTCATCTGGAAATTGTGGCCCGACTACCTGGTGTTCGTGGACGGGCGCACCGACCTCTTCGGGGAC
>CAYOBT010000639.1:0-1685 GCA_964402205.1 uncultured Anaerolineales bacterium | reverse complement strand
GCACCAACAAGTGGGTCGTCTCGATGACGCGCCGGCTACCATCCTCGGCGACGGTCTCAGAGCGTCGCCATTGGCACGTGCCATCCGGCGCGTCTTGGCAGGCATCGTCCTCAAGGGGCTCGGTCTCTCCCAATTCCCGAAAGAGCGGGTTCGCATACTGGGCGATGCCCGTATCGCGATCCCACACGGCCACGCCCACGGGCAGGTGCGCCATCATGGTCTCGATGAGGGCGTTGCGTTCGCTGAGAGCCTGTTGGGTGCGCCTCATGGCGCTGATCTCTTCCATCACCAGCAGGCGACCGCCCGCCAACTCGCCGGCGAACGCGAGTGCCCGCGCATGCAGCCGATAGATGCGCTCCACACCATCGGCGCAGGCCAGCTCCACCTCGCCAGGGACCTCGGAGAGCGAGATGTGGCTCTTGGCGCAACAGGCCCATCGCACCACCTCTGGCACGGCGTCGCCCAGCTCGGCGACGCGCTGGCCCACGGCATCGGCTGATGACTGCGCCAGCATCGTCTCTGCAAAGGCGGCGTTGCAGCCCTGGACGGTACCCTGCCCGTCACAATAGACGATGGGCTGCGGCATGGTATCTAGCAGCGCGCTCAGCAGCTCGGCCTGCTCCTGAGCGGCGTCCAGCGCATGGTGCAGCTCGGTGACGTCGTGCCCGACCTCGACGACGCCCAGGGGCTCGCCCGTCTCGGCGAGCAGCACATGGCAGCGCACCCGCAGGATGCGGCCACCGGGCAGATGGAACGTCTTGGTGTGGGGCTGGTGATTGGCCAACGTCTCCAAGGCTGGGCAGTCCTCGCAGCGCCCGTTGCGCTCGCCCCAGACCTGATAGCACTCCAGGCCCACCATCTCCTCCGGTGGCATGCCCGCCATTTCGCCCACGACCCGATTGGCCCACACCACGCGCAGATCGGTGTCATAGAGCACCAGCACCTCGCCGAGGCCATCGAACAGTTCCCGCACCTCGGCCACGGCCTCTCGCCTGGATCCTGCCGCCGCGCTGCGAATGCAGCCAATGACCAACGCCCCTTGCGCCAGGATGCCAAAGGTGATGAGCAGCCGATACCGCAACATGAACGCCGGCACGTTGGTGATCAGCAGCTCGCCATAGGTGAGGTCAGGCCAGTGCCACGCCGAGAACACGGGATGGAGCAGCCAGAGGGCCAGCGCCATCGCCGTCGTCACCAGTAGCACCGAGCGTTCGAGGCCGATGCGTCGTCTTTTCGCCTGGTTGGGCGCGCCGTCGGTCATACCTGGCAAGCTACTCATCGGTATCAGGCTCATCCTCCAGATCATCCATCAGATCGGGATACAGCTTGGCCATGCAATCGGGGCAGAGGCCATGGGTGAACTCGATGGCAGCGTGCTTGTGCAGGTAATCGGCCACGTCCTCCCAATAGCCCGAGTCGGTGCGGATGCGCTTGCACGAGGCGCAGATGGGCAACATACCGCGCAGCTTGCGGACCTCGTCCAGCGTCTCTTGCAGCTCACGGTTGAGGCGGCGCAGCTCCATCAGGTCGTGATGGCGCGCCACCGCCACGGTGATGGCGCGATCCATGGCATCGGCCTCGGGTGGCTTGATGAGATACGCGCCGACGCCCGCCTTGGTGGCGCCCTCTACCAACTCGGGGACGTCATAGGCGGTCATCACCACGATCGGCGTGGGGCAGGAATT
>CAYOBT010000638.1:0-1685 GCA_964402205.1 uncultured Anaerolineales bacterium | reverse complement strand
TCCACAATTCATTCCGTGGCACGCCCAGGCGTTCGGCGGCTTCATCGGCTTTCGCAGACATCTCGTCGGTCAGTTCGATGCCGTCGCCGAGGGGCTCCCCGTAATCATCGCCATCGACATCTATGTCGATGGCGATGATATGGCCGTACTCCTCACTTTCGGCCAGGATGTCGATAGCGTCGCAGGCGGTGTCGGCTTAGACTACGTAATGGGGACCGCCCGTGTTGGAGATACATACAGACAGGTGCCAAGTCTTGCCGAACCAGTCGCCGGGATTGACGACGGGCGCTTCGAGGTGTCTGCCGTCGACAGTCCACTTGGCCGTCACCTTGGGGCCGCTTGTTTCGCTGTTCGTCATGGTTGCTTTCTTCTGGTCAAGGTGCGTCGCGTTAGCCGTGTACCTGAAGTCTTTCCTTCAGTCGGACTGAAGTCAAACGCGAATTGCGCGAGGCAGAAGAGCGCGCAACGTCACGAGTATTCGGCTGCAATGGCCACGGACATGGCCTTGTGCAACGCCATCCCAACCGGACCGCTGGCAGGCACACTGGCCTTAACTACGTGCCTAACCGATGGCGCTGAAGTACGGCATGTAACCACGCTGTGCAACAACGTCGCCCAACCACGTGGCCGCTGCTGGCGTGGTCGTTGTTTGTAGGCAGGGCGTGGTCATCTCCACGCATCATGCCGCCCGTCGCGGTGTCCACCGTCTCCAGCTTGCTCATTGCCACAAACGCATCTCTTGTGGCTGCAGCTTTTGGGGGCAGTTCCCGTTCATGGTCTGCTCGCTCCCGAGCGGCGCAGTCTCCTCGCGGATGCCGTGCTCGTGCAGCACCCCACGGCGCCAGGGGAAGCACGGTCGCATTCAGGGGTGTGTGCTACTCGTGATGAGGTGGGTTCGTCCAGGGATCGCACGACGCCGACCGACAGACGGCAGTCCGCCTGCCAATGGCCGGCATGAACACGACAGCCAGGCCGCTGCGTTGTCCGCACAGAGCCTTGCACCGCGCGCACCGTCAGCGGCAACACGACGCCGATCCGACTTCGACCACGACCGCGTCGCACAGCCAGGCCAGCGTCAGTTCAACACGGCAGGGAGATCACAGATGCAAGCGACGAGGATGCAGGTAGGCACGATCAACGTGGGCAGCCGTGGACCGGCTACCCCTTCGCGTCGATCGTGTTGTGGTAGGTGTAGTAGTCTGTAAGCGCCAAATGGGGTCCAAGCGCGAGCCGAGCGCGCCCTTGGGGCGGTCTGTTCTGACCCACGCCGGGGCGCCGAGCGCCGAAAGGCGGCGGTCTTTCCGGCTAACCGCACCAGCACCAGAGGCCGCCGACGATGACGCCGGCCAGCATGGCGACCTGAAAGACGGGATCGCGGATCAGTGGTTTGCCTTTCCGTGGTGGAGCCTGTAGCGGGACCTCCCACGGGAAGCGGATGTCGCAGACGGTGACCTCATCGCGTTCCGGTTCGGGCTCGGGCTCGTATGGCTCGACCGGCTCCTCGTATCCGATCGCCTCCATCCACTCGGTCGGCACGTCGCACGGGTCAACCTGATTGAAGCGCCGGAGTTGGTCGGCGGCGTAGCCTTGCTCATGCACGGTCTCCGGGCCGCCACCCGGCTCTGGCCCACGGCCGACGAAGATGATACCCCGGAATCCCTTGGGCGACTCGCCGGTCACGCCCA
>CAYOBT010000637.1:0-1687 GCA_964402205.1 uncultured Anaerolineales bacterium | reverse complement strand
GCCATCCGTATTCCTCGCCAAACAGCACCGCCAGCTTCGCCAAGGGGGTGCCTACCACCGAGACGAGCAGGAACGCAGCGACCGCAGGGAGATACCACCCCTCGGGGACGGGCAGGCTGCCGACGCGCTCTTGGGTGCCCGGAAAGCTCCCCAGTCCGAGCGCGGCGTTGAGCGCGGCCTGGCTCAAGAGAAACAGCGCCACTCCCGCGATGCAGCGCACGGCCACCGTTGTGTCGCCGAGCTGCAGCCCGATGCGGCGGAACCCCTCGGCTCCCGCTTGGCCGTGGATGGTGAACAGCGACAGCGTCCACAGCGTCACCACCAGGGCGCTGACGCCTTGGAGGATCACCGGGCGCACGGCGGCAGTCAGGGCCAGCGCCGTCACGACGGCCTGGAGCAGCGTCACCAGCAGATAGCCATAGACCAACCAGCGTGTGGGTCCCCGATGGCGGCTGATGTGCAGCGAGCTATCGCGGTAGGCGAACGTCTGCAGGAGCAGCGCCGACATGGCGGGGAAGAACATGCCCAGGGGATGCAGGCCGGTCTCGAGATACGCGGCCTGCCCGACGGTGCGCGCGATGGCCAGCTCCAGGCCCCAGGTGAGGGCGAATGTGAGGCCCAGGAAGGCCAGGATCCGCTTCGGGCGTACCCGTCCCTTCATAGCTGCCATCCTTGGTGGGCGGCGCTCTCGTCCGTCAGGCCGGGCCGTGCGAGGCCAGGTTCAGCACCGTGGCGATGATGTACAGGACGGTATACGCGTACCACAAGGGACGCCCTAGGCGCCATAGCGGCCACCAGTAGAACATGATCGTGCCCAGGTAGAGCGTGAGGTAGGGGCCCAAGATGGGCCAGCGGGGCGGATTGCGCCACTCGATGCCGCGCACGAACTCGATCCACAGCCCATAGGCGGACCAGACGAACTGGAGCACCCCGGCGAACCATAGCCACCAAGGCTGGCCATCGCGCATCAGCAGGATGGCCAGTGCCAATCCGCCGATACCCAGCGCGTACACCAGCCAGCCGTACTGCCAAGTGTACGCTTCAAAGGCCCACTTGCGCAGCGCAAAGTGGGCGATCAGGACGACCTGGAACAGGAACGCCCAGGCCACAAAGAACGTCTCGAAACGACTGAGATCGCGCATGGCGCACCTCCGGATCGCGGCAAGGGGGAACGCGTCGGATGCGGCGCCAGCCTAGTCCGTGGGTAGGGCGATGTCAAGGATGCGCGAGGTCGCTAGAGCGCGCCCCAATCCTTGCGGAACGCGTCGCCAGTGTCGAAAAGATAGTCCTTGACGGCGATCACCTTGCCGCCCTGACAGGTGGCCACGGTGATGCCGCCGTTGTGTCCCTCGCGGCCGTCGCGGTTCACCACCCGCAGCGTCCATTCGGCGGTGAGCAGATTGTTCCCCACCATGTCGCAGCAGTTGCGCACGCAGATGTTGGTGACGTCGTAGGTGGTCTCGGGGAACTGCTGAAAGTAGCGGCGGAACCAAGCCTCGATCGCCGCCTTGCCCTCGAACGTCCCGCTCTCGGGGACGTCGCCGGGGTACACAAACACGGCGTCGTCGCGCCATGCCGCCAGAAAGGCGTCCAGATCGTGGCGGCTCAAGGCCTCAAAGGCCCCCGCAAAGTCCTTGCGAGCGATCAGTGTCCCAATCATGGTCGTCCCTCCCATACGCTAGCGTGT
>CAYOBT010000636.1:0-1690 GCA_964402205.1 uncultured Anaerolineales bacterium | reverse complement strand
CGCCCCCAGATGCCTCGAGACGCTCGACCAAGCTCCGCGCAGGCGCGCCGCCATCCTGGTCGACGACAGCCAGAGGAAGGCGCTCATCCTCTTCCGAGGGGACAACCCCCGCCAGAACTCCACTGAAGATCAGGATAAAGAGAAGCGGAAGGACGAATAGCTGAATAACCCAGCTCCGATCTCGAAGAAAGATCGCCAGATCCTTGAACGCGATTCGCCACGCAACCATGCTGACCTCCTACTCCCTCAGCCTCTTCCCAGTGAGGTGGAGGAACACACTCTCCAGGTTCGGTTCGAGGATCTCGAGCGAGGTCAGCTCGATGTCTCGCGCATTCAGCAGCCCGATGACGCCCACTAGCGCCTCTCGTGCATGGTCCGCGGTAAGCCTAACCTGCTTGCTGGCCTCCACGCGGCCCTCACGCGCCATGGCCTCCCCTGCCAGCGTGGGCCGAACCAACTGGACACCCCTGATGCGCGTCAGCGACCCAAGAGCCGACAGTAGATCATCGTCAGCTTGGGTCAAGCCCATCTGGATGATCCCTCCTCCGAGCAGAGCAATCAGGTTCTCGATGGTGTCCATAGCGATGATCTTGCCCTGATCAACGATCGCTGCTCGATCGCAGAGCAGCTCCACCTCCTCCATATAGTGGCTGGTATAGATGATGCTCATGCCGCGGGTGCGATTGAGCTCCTTCACGCTCTCAAAGATCGCGTTGCGCGACTGCGGATCCACGCCCACGGTCGGCTCGTCCAGGAACAGGAGCTCCGGTTGGTGCACTAGCCCCGCAGCGATGTTGATGCGACGCTTCATGCCCCCAGAATAGGTGTCGATTGCCTCGTCGGCACGCTCGGTGAGCGACACGATGCGGAGGACATCGTCGACGCGTTCGCGCAAGGCCGAGCCGCCCAGGCCGTAGATCCGCCCAAAGAAGTTGAGGTTCGATCTCGCCGATAGGGTCGGATAGAGCGCCACGTCCTGAGGCACTAGTCCGTTAAGCCTCTTGGCCGCTGCCATGTCGGTGCGGATGTCATGTCCCCCAATGCGCGCCGTACCCCCGCTGGGCTCGAGCACGCCGGTGAGCATGGAGATCGTCGTGGTCTTGCCGGCGCCGTTGGGACCCAGCAGTCCGAAAACCTCGCCGCGCTCGACGCAGAAGCTGACGCCGTCCACCGCCTTGTTCGACCCAAAGCGCTTGCTGAGGCTCTCGACCTCCAGGATCGATGCCATGAGTCCCCCTTGTTCGCGCTGAGAAACCCGAACGCCTTCTTCATCCTAGCACATACCGCGCATTGAGTCGAGACCCAACGTCCGCTGGCAGCAGGTGCAAGAGTGCGCGCTGGAGACCCCGCGCCAGAGTGGCTGACGGTCAGCATAGCACCGTAGAAGTGACCTAGGCCGAACCCCGGAAGGGCCGCCGACGGGCACGTCGGCAGCAAGCTATGTGACAGGCAAGCTGTCACACACCCACTGCCTCACAGCCGAGTGCCAATGCGATCGCTGCCGGCATCAGCCACATCAGGCGATGCTGCCTCTTGACCACAACGCACCGCCCATCTTTCATCTACTCCATGTGGAAAGACCCCACGACCCCACGTGACGCGTCCATGTGCTATGATGGGGCAAGGTGCAACGCGCCCTCTAGCACGCGTATGCCGGCCGCAACAGTGCGCTTCTCGCGCTTTGCGTCCG
>CAYOBT010000635.1:0-1700 GCA_964402205.1 uncultured Anaerolineales bacterium | reverse complement strand
TTCCACCACAAAGGCGCGGAAATCGTCTGGCCTCATATAGGGCGGCGTCGCAAACTCGGCGCCGACAAGGCGAAAGAGCGGGCCCGCGCCTTGCTCCAGCAAGGACTTGGTGATGTGGAGTTGCCGCTCCAACGCCCAGTCCAAGAGGGCGAGAACCCGCTTGCGGTCAAAGGCCACCAATTCCAGAAGGGCCTGGAACTCCATCAGATACCCCGCGGCCCCGATGGGATCGCCGATATCCACCAGTGGAATGCCTCTCTCGCCCACCGTCTCTTGAACGGCTCGTACGCCACCGATATCCACGGGTGCGGGCTGGTAAGGAAGCGACAGCAACCGATCCACATCCTCTGGCCCTTTGAGGAGATATTCGGTCGTCCACGTGGTATAGGTGGCCGGGTTCCGACGACTCACCGTCTGTAGAGGGCCCTTGGGCGTGCGAACCCTCGTCATCGTTACGCGGCTGACGCCATCGCGGTGGGTTTCGGACGTCACCAGGTCCTCGCCGCCGGCGCTCATGAGAAAGCCCATAGGCCCAGGGATGCCACCCCCGCAAAAGACCATGTTGTCGAGGCGTTCGCGAGCCGCCTTCCGAATCGGTTCGTAAGAAACATGGTCAGGGCAGGCGGCCGTGGTAAAGCCATCGATCTCATAGAGCGAAACAGGCACACGATCGGTGGGTTCGCCGCAAAGGGTCGCCAGTAGGCGTTCGCGTGGGGTCATCGTATCTGGCATGAGGCCTCCCATGAGCAGTCAGAATGCGCGCGTCGCTGAGCACGAGTCACCATCATACCGATCTGAGCCCTTGCGTGCCAGAAGCTCGCAGCAAGAACGGGGGCAACCCTACCTAGGGCCACCCCCGTACGTTCACGGCCGATGTAGCTATGTGGTTGTGCGCGACGGGGCAGAGCGAGGGCTATTCGTCCTCGTCTTCCCAATCCTCATCCTCGTCCCAGTCCTCGTCATCCCAGTCGTCGTCGTCCCAATCGTCGTCGTCCCAGTCCTCTTCCTCTTCCTCTTCCTCTTCCCAATCGTCCTCGTCGTCATCCCAGCTAGCGCTGGAGATGGTCCAGTCCAGCTCGATGGGATGCGACTCGACGATCTCGAGCTCAGCGTGGCAAGAGGGACACTCCAGACGGACGCCGACCTTGGGCTCGCCCCCGATGCGGATGGCCCGGCCACAGTCGGGACAATACGCGGTTGCCATATCTCCTCCGTATACGAGATCCATGTCGACGGCCCTGTGCCGTCATCGCGCGTGACTATACAGCAGCTCTATGTAACATCCGTGCGACAATCATGCCAATCTGCCGTTCAAATGGTCACTTGCGTGACAGGATTTACATACCGCTGCGCTGAAACCCCGCTAGCCGCCATCACCCTCGGGGCGAGACCCCGACACGGGCTCGACGCGGCTGCGATCGGCGCGCGGTCTGGCTCGCAGCGCTTTGAGCGATCGACCCACCATACGTCGAATGGTCCTCGCGCTCAGCCTGCCTCGCTCTCGTAGCGCATCGGCCACAGTCTCCACGGCCCCCCAAGTACCCGGATCGCGCAGCATGGCGAGTGCGCGCTGATACAGCCATTGCGCAAAGGCTTCGGCCTCGGCTTGGCCAGGGCAGACCCGCCTGGCGAGAACCCGCGCCTGGTCCCAGTCGGAAGCGCCAGCTTGGCCCCAACCGAGCAAGCTGCTTGCAGCAGGA
>CAYOBT010000634.1:0-1700 GCA_964402205.1 uncultured Anaerolineales bacterium | reverse complement strand
CGCGTTCGATCTGCCATGGCGCCACGAGCACACGGTGGCGCGATGGTTCTCTGGCGACGAGATCGCCGTGCTGTTTGAGGCTAGCGCCGACGTCCAAGAGGCCGAGGCCCGCATGATCGAGCTGGAGGCCAACGCCGGCGCCCAGGGCCTGGGCGTCGCGTGGGACACGGGGTTGTGGGACGTCTCGGCGGAGAGCATCGAGGAAGCCATGGCCCGCCTCTCTGAGGAGGTCCGTCGTCGCGCCATCAAGGAGGCCTCGGAAGCCGGCGCTGGCCGCGGGGAGGCCCTCGCCGACGCCGAGCTGGCCACCCTGCCCCGTCGGCGCGGCATGGTGGAGCGCATGCAACGTCTGCTCGGCCAAGGCCAGGTTGCCATCGTGCTCATCTATGGCGACCTGGACCAGCTCGGACATATCAACGCCATCCACGGCCGCCAGTCGGGGGACCTAGCCATGCTGGCCGTGCTGCATGCCATCCGCGACGAGGTCCCCGAGGCGCTGGTGGGCCGCGAGGCCAGCAGCTATCTGATCTGCCTGGAAGAGACTACGCTGGAGGACGGCTTTTTGCGGGCAGAGGCGATTCGTGGCGCCGTGGCCGCGTTGCCGCCGCTGACAGTCGGCGGCGAATCGACGCCGTTGCACCTGTCGGCCGGCGTCGCTGCGCTGCCTCGCCATGCCGCCTCGGCTCGCGAGCTCTGCCGTCACGCCGAGGAGGCCTTGTTCCGCGCCAAGGAGGACGGCGGCAACTGCGTCCGCCTGGCGCAGCCCCAGACCATGGTGGCCAAGACCAGCCACTATGGTCCGCGCCAGTTGGATCGCCTGGCCACGCTGGCCGAGGCCGAGGGCGTCAGCGAGGCCGAGCTCCTGCGCGAGGCCCTTCACCACCTGCTCATCGACTATGCCCGGCATCGGAAGGGGATGTCGGCGACGCTCGACGGCTAGTAGGGCACCTCGGGGATATCGTCCAGATCCAAGGACTCGGCCAGCTCTTCGTCCAACCAGGATCCGTCGTCTTCCGCATCGGGAAGGGGCTTTGGCAAGGCCTCGCGTTGGCAGAGCGTGCGATAGTTGCAGTAGGCGCACCGCTCCATCTGCCTGGTCTTGGCGAATCCCGACCGCGGCAGCAACGAGATGCCGTTCATCAACGCCGTGAGGCGGAACGCATCGTGACGGTAGGCCTCCTGGTCATAGGGCACGATGACGGGCTCGTCGGGGCGGTTGGCGAACCAGTAGAGCATGCTGATCCGCTCAAGCGGCACCTCCTCACCCCCCAGCAGCTCGGACGCCACGCGCGCCAGCGTAAAGAGGTACACCCGCGTCTGCATGCGATCTTCCAGGACCTCGCGGGACGGCACGTGTCCCAGCGTCTTCCAGTCCACTACCATGACCTGCCCGCCGTGATCCAGCGCCACGAGGTCATAGCGGGCATAGAGCCGCTGGCCCGAATGCGCGATGATGACGGGAAACTCGGCCTCGCGCACGTCCGAAGGGACCAGGCTCCAGTCAAAGGCCTTGTAGCGCTGCCACCAGAGGCGCAGCTCCTCGTCGGGGCTCTGCTCGGCGGCCACAGGCAGTCCCAGGAGGTCGCGCTGGATCCACTGGTGGAAGACACGCCCGCGCTCCAAATGCTCCTCGTAGGCCAAGGGCTCGTCGTCCTGCGGGACGGGCCAGGGCACCCGCGCCACATAGCGCAGCCAAAAGC
>CAYOBT010000633.1:0-1714 GCA_964402205.1 uncultured Anaerolineales bacterium | reverse complement strand
CTCCAGTTGCTCGTGCACCATCTCGTAGAGTACCTTGAGGTAGATCTCGTAGGGAGTGACCTGAGCCAGCGGCCACGCCTCTTGGAGAATGTCCATCAGGTGCTGCTCAAAGGGCTCGGCCTCGTCCCAGAGGCGGTCGAACCAGTCCGCCAGAGCGGCGTGGTTGGCGTCGCCGTGGACCATGACGTTGAGCTCGGTGTTGCTGGTGATGCCCGCTAGCGACAGGTTGCTAGAGCCAACGATCCCCACGCCCTGGGTGGTCTTGGGCAAGGGCTTGCCGTTCTCGCCAAAGCTCTGGCCATAGGTGCAGATGTAAGCCTTGGCGTGGAGGCGCCCCCTGGTATAGACGCGGACGTGGAGCCGCCCCTGGGCGATCATGTCGGCCAGGGAGGCGACGAGGTACTCGGCCTCATCGCTCTGGTCCATCAAGGCGGCCGTCTCGCCGATGGAGGCGGCGGTGTCCTGGGCCATCTGGGGGAGCTCGGCGCCCTTGGGATAGCGGAGGACCTCGGCTTGGTGCTGGACCTCGGAGAGGCGACGGTAGCCCTCGGCGATCTGTTCGAGGGTGCGGCGGTTGGTGGTGTTGCCAATCAGCAGCCGCATCTCCTGGACGCTATCGAGGACGTCGGCGACGGCCTCCAACCCCGAAAGGAAAAAGTAACCGACGGCAAAGCGAGCCATCTCGGTGCTGGGAAGCAGGTCCCGCATCTTGGCTACCAGGGTGACGTCGCGGTTGTCGATGATGTCGTGGGGCATGGTGCATGTCCTCTCTTCGAGGTGCCAGGCACTCCCAGATTGCCTGGCACCTGGACGCTGCCTACTCGATAAGATAGCGTTCCGCCCCAGCCGGATGGCGGCGGTCCCGCAGGTACTCTTGCACAAAGGCGTCGTATGCTTGGGCCGATGCGAAATGGGCGTCGCGCAAGGTGCGTTCCCACAGGGTGCCGTGTCGCATGCCAACCCACTCGGCATAGTTGGAATAGGCCCACTGCCCGAGGTCGGTTACCACACCGTGGCGCACGGGGTTGGCGTGAATGTAGCGACAGAGATGCAAGAGGTAGCCAGTCTCGTCCACGTGGATGGCCTTGTAGGGTCCCTCGAACAACGTACCTGCCCGGCCCCAGCGGACGTTGCAGGCCTTGGTGTAGCTGTTGAACACCCGCTGCGGCAGCAACCCCGCAGGCTGCTCGCCGTCCTGGCGAACGAGCCAATGGTAGTGGTTGGGGAGCAGACAGTATGCTGCAATCGCTATCTCCAGCTTCTCAGCGTACTCGCGCATGCGCGTGATCAGGAATCCGACGTCGTGGCTGTCGCGGAACAGCGGGGCCACCGTCCGGTTGTAGATGTGGTAGAATCGATTGGGGATGTATGACACGGTTCGCCGCGGCAACGCGACCTCCTTCCATGCTGCTAGCGGTGCCAGGCACCCAGGCGGCTAAGCCTTCTCACCGTGCTCCTCCAGATACCGCCGTCCGGCCTCGGTGATCTCCCATGTGGCATAGCGCACGTGTGCCACTAGCCCCTTGTTCTTGAGGTAGGTTGAGCAGGTGTTGCTGGCCTGACTACGCCATCTAGGATGTCTTGACTTCCCCAGCATCTCATAGTCCCCGGGCAGCATCACGGGTTCCATGATGGTGTGTACGCGGTCCAGGATGGCATGCGTCTCTGCTTGCCCGCCTAGCTCCATCAGGGCTTGGAGGACCGGCACACGGTA
>CAYOBT010000632.1:0-1729 GCA_964402205.1 uncultured Anaerolineales bacterium | reverse complement strand
GTGTTCGATAACACCGGTAAAGGGGATGGAGGGATCGCCCACATTGAGCCAGTAAGTATCCGAGAGACTCCGGTCCAGCTTGAGGACCAAACAGACGTTGCCGAGATAGTGGATACGCCGCAGACGCTCACGATATGCCACGGGAAGCCCCGGCGCCATCTCTGCCAACAGAGAAGGGGCTGTCGTGACGATGATCCGGTCATACGCGTGGCGCGCGCCCGCCACCTGAAGGGCCTGAGCTCGCCCTTGCACGATCTCGATGCGCATGACCTCTGCGCCGGTGCGAATGGTCACTCCCTGCTCGCGCAGCCGTTGCTCCCAAGCCTCCAAGGCCCGTCCAAACCCGCCTCGGAGATAGCCCAGGCGCTCCTCCTGGCCCTTGCCGCGCGACCCTCCGCGCAGCTTGAGCTTGTTCCAGATCCATACAGCCGCCACATCGTCGGCATAGCGGCCGAATTTGCCGCGGAGAAGCGGCTCCCAGACGGCATGCCAGACGTCCTGACCGGCCATCTTGACGAGCCAGTCCCGCGCAGTGATCTCCTCCAGACGGTGCCAGTCGCGCACTAGACCCGTGCGCAGATAGAGCAACCCCAAGCGAATGCGATCTGCCAGCGACAGCCGGGTGAACCGCAGCAGATCCAAGGGAGTGCTGAGACGATACGTGCGTCCCGCAAAGTAAGCATTGCTGGTTGGCAACCATTCCAGGTCGTCGCCGAGGCCCAGCGAAGCGATTAGCTCCGCCATAGCGACATCGCTGGTGAACAGATGATGGTAGAAGCGCTCCAGTCGTGCGCCATTCACCTCAAACGATCCGGCCAGACCTCCGAGCGTCGCGTCCTTCTCATAGAGATCACATGCGATCCCATGGCGCGAGAGCATATCGCATGCGCTCATGCCCGTGATGCCGCCACCCACAACCGCAACGCGCATGGATCCGCCCCCTTGACGCGATCTACCAATACGCTGCCAAGCTCCGATTCTAGGGGCAGCGTACAGCGATGTCAATGGCGGCCTTGCGTGCTTCCCTTGCCTCTCTCAGCGCCAAGCGGCATAATGGCTAGCGAGTCACAGCGCGAGGCTTGTAGCAGATCATAGGAGCGACGAATGAACGCCACACTTGTCAGCGAGCTCTATGAACAGCTCGATATGATCCCTATTGTCGATATCCATACGCATGTGGACTGGAAGGCCCCCACGGCACGTCATATCGGCGATATTCTCAGCTACCACTATTACACGGAACTCGTCAACTCGGCGGCCTTTCAGCACGGATCGTTCCCTTTCGAGGATCCCGAGGCGCTCACACGCATCATCGTCGAAAACCTGCCCCACATTCGCCACACGGTCCAATACGACTGGCTCATGGCCATCTCGCAGGAATTCCTGGGCATCGAGCCCTGGGAGTGGGAACCACATCACGCTGACGCCATCCTGGCACGCTCTGCCGAGATCATGGGCGACGACGCGTGGTTCGAGGAGGTTGCCAGTCAGGCCAATATCCAGCGGGTGTATCTGACCAACCAGTACGACGACGATCTAGAGGGCCTCGACACTAGCTTCTTCACGCCCTGCTTGCGCGTCGAGTCGTTCGTCCTGGACGTTCTGAAACCCGACGCCCGCGAGCGTATGGCCGCGGTCTTGGGCCGACCCATCCGCCTGCCCTCGGACGTGACAGCACTCATCGACGGCACGTTCCGTCGCTTCATGGAGCACGGCATGGGCTACGCCG
>CAYOBT010000631.1:0-1732 GCA_964402205.1 uncultured Anaerolineales bacterium | reverse complement strand
TAGCAGTCACCATGTCCAGGGGACACCACGTACGATGAAAACGCCTGGGCAGATAATCTGTGATATGCTGAGGTCGATGGCTGGTCTGAGAGCGGCTATGCGGTGGTGCTGAGAGCCTGATTAGCAGTCTGCTACGGATGCCCAGGGGCACCGCGAACTGTTGCCAAGAGCACGCGAGGTAGAATCCCTCAACCATTGGGCATCTGACCAGCCAATCCTCAGGTGGAGAGGGTCGGTGTTGCAGATCATCTACGAACGAGTTGCTGGATTGGATGTACACAAGAGGTCTGTGGTGGCGACGCGCATGCGGATCAGCGAGCAAGGGACCGTCGAGTGGGAGACGAAGACGTTTAGCACGATGACGGCCGATCTTCTCAAGCTCCATGATTGGCTGCTGGCGTGGTCGATCTCCGAAGTGGCCATGGAGAGCACGGGCGACTACTGGAGGCCGGTGTACAATGTGTTGGAGGACACCTTCGTTCTCTTCCTGGTCAACGCGCAGCACGTGCATCATGTGCCGGGCCGCAAGACGGACGCCAAAGACAGCGAGTGGTTGGCAGAGCTGATGCTGCACGGCCTGTTGAAGGCCAGCTTCGTTCCGCCGAAGCCCCAACGCGCACTGCGTGAGGTGACGCGCTACCGCACCACGATCATCCGAGAACGAACGCGCATCGTCAATCGTGTGCACAAGCTGCTGGAAGGAGCGAACATCAAGCTGTCCTCGGTGGCCACGGACATCATGGGCGTGTCGGCGAGGGCGATGCTGGCCGAGCTCGTGTGCGGGCAGACGGATACGAAGCTGATGGCTGACCTTGCCCGCGGACGGATGCGCAGCAAGATCCCCGACTTGGAGAAGGCACTGACAGGCTTTGTCCAAGAGCATCATCGCTTCCTGCTGGCACAGCAGCTGGCACACATCGACTATCTGGACGAAGAGATCGACGCGCTTGGTGTCGAGATCATACGCCAGATGGAGAGGATGAGCTCCCCAGCGACAGGACACCCGCCTGAGACAGAAGCGGTCCCGTCCTCCCCGGATGCTGGCAACACCGAGAGCCCCTTGACGTGGCTGGAAGCAGTTGCTCTCCTGGATACGGTTCCGGGAATCGGTGTTCGCGCCGCTGAGGCCATCCTGGCCGAGATCGGCCTGGACATGAGCCGCTTCCCGACGGCCAAGCACCTGGCATCGTGGTCCGGCCAGGCGCCAGGCAACAACCAGAGCGGGGGCAAGCGCTTTTCGGGACGTAGACCCAAGGGCAACAAGCCTCTGTCCAGCGTCATGACCCAAGTTGCTCACGCCGCGGCACGCACCAAAGGCACGTTCCTCAATGCCCGCTATCACCGGCTAGCTGCCCGGCGGGGCAAGAAACGCGCTATTGGCGCCGTCAGCCATTCCATCATCGTCAGCATCTGGCACATCCTGACCTATCGACAGCCCTATCGAGATCTCGGTGGTGACTACTTCGACCAACGATCCAAGGAGGTCAAGATCAACTACCTGATCCGACGGCTGCAAAAGCTCACTGGCCCTGCAATCACCGTTGAGATACAGCCCGCCTCCGCCTAAGGCGGGTGTTTTCGAGGTAGGCAACCAGCACAACACGAGCCGGGCGGCGGCGGCCGACTGCAACGCCCTCCTGCTATGTGCCTTGCCCGGCTGGACGCAGAGAGGTTTCTTAGCAGTCACCATGTCCAGGGGACACCACGTACGATGAAAACGCCTGGGCAGATA
>CAYOBT010000630.1:0-1744 GCA_964402205.1 uncultured Anaerolineales bacterium | reverse complement strand
ATGCGGGTCGACGGTAACGCTAACATTCTCGCTGGAACCATAGTTGCGTTTGTAAGCCGAGACGAGCGCAGCCTCGATCGCCTCCAAGATAATCTCGGGGGAGAGGTTGCGGTCGGCGCTCAGTTGGGTTATCGCTATCTCAAACTCGCTCTTCATGGCGCAGTGCACCTCCGGACATGCGTGGCTCAGCGCCACAACAGAAAAAGTGGGAGCACGCCCACTTCTACCCGCGCAGTGTCTTCACGTCAGTATAACACGCGCGATGTTCGGACGCAAATGTCAGGCGAGTGTATCGTCAAGTGGCAAGGCTGACGGGTCGTCGGCGAGCAAGGCGTCGATGGCGTTCTCGAGTTCCTCGTGCGAGACCATCCGGCGCTGCTTCTCCCAACGCGCCTTCACCTCAATGCTCTGCTGGGAGATGGTCTTGGTGCTCACCGTCAGTCGTACCGGGACGCCGATCAGGTCTGCATCGTTAAACTTGACGCCGGCGCTTTCGTCGCGATCGTCATAGAGCACCTCGTAGCCAGCGTCACTCATGCGCTCGTAGAGCTCATCGGCAGCCTTGACGACGGCGGGCTTGTTGGTGCCGATGGAGACGATATGGAGCTGGAAGGGCGCGACGCTCACGGGCCAGATGATGCCATAGTCATCGTGATGCTGCTCGATGATGCAGCTCATCAAGCGGCCAGTACCGATTCCATAGCAGCCCATCACCAGTGGCTTGGCGGCGCCATCTTGATCTTGGAAGGTGGCTCCCATGGCCTTGCTGTACTTGGTGCCGAGCTTGAAGACGTGGCCCGCCTCGATGCCACGGACGCTCTGGAGGGTGCCGCCACAGTGCGGGCAACGATCGCCCTCGCGCGCGAGGGCGATATCGCCTATTTGGCTCACGGCGAAATCGCGAGGGTAGTTTGCGTTGATCCAGTGGTAGCCTTCTTTGTTGGCTCCCGTGACCATGTTGGTACCTGACGTAATTGAATCGTCGGCGATGACCAGTATGCCGTCAAGCCCGATGGGCGAGGCATACCCGGGCACGGCGCCTACGCTTCGGATTTCTTCGTCAGTTGCTGGCCGGAGCTCGGATGCACCGATGAGGTTCGCGAGCTTGACCTCGTTGACGTCCAGGTCGCCGCGGATCATGGCAAAGACGAGGCTGCCATCGGGCGTGGCATAGAACACGGCTTTGAACGTCTGCGCGGGGGATATGTCGAGCAGATCTGCCAAGGCTGCGATGGTTCTCGTATTGGGCGTGGGGACCATCTCCAATGGCAGAGGCTCGCCTTTGGCACCGTCGGGCTTGGCAAGATCGGCCGTTTCGGCGTTGGCGGCGTAGCGGCACTCGGGGCAGAGGATCAATGTATCCTCTCCGGCTTCGCTAACCACCATGAACTCGTGCGAGGCCGCGCCCCCCATCATCCCCGTATCTGCCTCAACCGGAAGGGCTTCCACGCCACATCGGGCAAAGACGCGCTTGTAGGCGTCGTACACCTTTGGGTAGTAAGCGTCTAGCGATGCGTCGGTGGCGTGAAAGCTGTAGCCGTCTTTCATGGTGAACTCGCGCACGCGGATCAGGCCTCCGCGCGATCGTGGCTCGTCGCGGAACTTGGTCTGGATCTGGTAGACCATCATGGGTAGCTGGCGGTAGGAGCGGATCTCCTGGCTTGCCAGGTCTGCGACCACTTCCTCGTGGGTCATGGCTAGCACCATGTCATGGTCGCCTCGGTCCGGGAACCGCACAAGGGCG
>CAYOBT010000629.1:0-1751 GCA_964402205.1 uncultured Anaerolineales bacterium | reverse complement strand
AGCCCTTGTAGACCAACGCCATCCGATCCGTACGCTCAATCAACTCTCGTTTCCTCCTTGGCATTGTCGCGAACCCAGATCCATCCCTCGCGGTGCACGGTCCGGATGGCCTCAGGGGGCGGTGGGCAGCAACGTCCAGACAAAAAGTCACCGCCCGTGAGCACACAGAGAGCCGCGTCAAACACGTCGTCGTCGGCCAACAGGGCGTCGCGATCGCACGCGATCTCCCAAGCTCCGGTCAGTGCCTCGAGGAGCCGCTCGCGTGACGCGCGCGCCCCAGCGCCTCGCTTGTACCCTCGATTGCTCAGGCCGCGCACCTTGAGCGTCGCCGCGGGGTAGGTCTCAATGGCCGATGCATGCAGCAAGTGATCCGGATTCCAGGCCAGCGGAATGGGCAAGCCCGTAAGCCCACGCACGCCCTGCAAAAGCGCCAACGCGGCACGCGCCGTACGCGCGATGCGGTCCGCGCCTACATCCATTGGGCGCTGACCCACGCGTCGCTGGCAGCACGCATCGGTGTAGCGACGAAAGAGCTGGTCCGCCGGCTGGGCCAAGGCGTCACCAGCCTGATGCCCCACGAGGCTAGCCCCCAAGCGACTCGGCCACCCCAGCGGAGCGTCCAGACAGAGCAACGCCCGGTGTGGTGCCTGACACACCCACTCGGCAACCTGCACCACTGGCGAGATACGCGCCCCCGATACCACATCCAGCACGCGCAGCTGCCCCCGATCCCACATGCCTCGCGTGAGTCCGGTGCGTTCAGCCTTGGTGGCGCAATCGATGCCGATGACCGTCACGGGCGCCGACGTCGCACGGCTGTGCAACCTATCCATCTTGTCTCCGTATAGCATGTGAGCTGTATCTTCTGAAAGCGAGGCACCTATGCTAGGAATGCGAGCCCGTCGTCGAGCTCTCCGCAGGACCACCCGCCGCATGCAACGCGTCGCCTTCCCGTTTGCGCCCTGGCGACGCAGACGGCCTTTTGGTCGCGTTCGTCGGCGCGTCTGGCGAGGGCTAGCCCGCGGCTTTCGTCTTGCACGCGGCGTAGCGACGTTGCTGGTCATCGGCGCCGTCGTCTACAAACTCACAAACCACGACGTCGATCGTATCGAGCAAACCACGGGCAAACGCGCCCAGGATCTCTCGCAGGCCGAGCTTGAGAATGCCATGGAACGCCTGGGCATCGAACCCCTCGATATCGACGACGACGACGAGCAAGAAGTGCGATGCGCAGAGACGCGCAAGCTCACGGACGACCCTGAGCTCACCCAGAACTAGCCGCGTTCTCCAGTCGTGCGCGCAGCCTCGCCAGATCACGCTGCTGCTCGTCGCGCAGTCCGGGCGCAACGAGCAGGCGGCCGAGCAGCGAACCCACCAGAGGTACGCCTGGTGCATCCACCGTTTGGCTGACGGCGAGCTTGCAGCCTGTCTTCTGTGGCCATAGGTCGTAGCGAACGGCCAGATAGCCACTGCCCGGCTGCCCCAGCTCGTAGCTCAGCGCGCGACCGGTATCCAATTGCACCAACACGGCCTCGCCCCACAGCCGACGCCCCAGCACTTGCTGGGCAACGGGCAAGGTCTCGCCCACGGCTGGCAGATCGCCTAGCCCGAACTGCTCGAGGCCCTCACGCCACTCACGTATCAACTCTGCATCCGACAAAAACGTCCAAACATCATCTGTCGATGCGGACATCCGCATCGACTCGGAAACAGTCACCAACGCTCGCACACGCACTCCTTTCGGCACTGCC
>CAYOBT010000628.1:0-1753 GCA_964402205.1 uncultured Anaerolineales bacterium | reverse complement strand
GCGTTTGAGGCGGGTCGCCTGGCCACGCAGGGCGTGTACGCCCTCTGCCGCCACCCGATCTATGGGAACGCGATCTTTTTCACTGCCCCCGGCCACACCCCAGGCTCGACCTCCTTCCTGGTCGACGACCGCGTCCTGTTCACGGGCGATACGCTCGCCCTGCAGAACGGCCTGGTGCGCCCCTTTTACAGGTTGTTCAACACGGACACGGCCGTCCAGCAAGAGTCCATCCGCAAGCTGGCCAGGCTGGAAAACGTCGCCCTGCTGTGTACCGCGCATACGGGGTGCACTGCGGATTACGCCGGGGCGATGAGACATTGGCGCGATGAAAGCGATGTCGAAAGGTTAGGATGATTCGGGATATCCAGGCCAAGGTATTGCTGTCCCGCGTCAAGCAGCCCGATACGTGGTTCGGGCTCAAGTATGCCATGAACCTGTACCGGGGATGCCAGCACCGGTGCGTCTACTGTGACTCGCGCAGTGAGTGCTACCAGATCGAAAACTTTGACGGCGAAATCCTGGTCAAGGCGAACGCGATCGAGCTGTTGACGCAGGAACTGGCGCGTAAGCGCGTCAAAGGCACGATCGGCACCGGGTCGATGCACGATCCCTACATGCCGCTGGAGAGGGACGTGAATCTGACCGGGCGAGCGCTGCAGGTCATGGCCCGCTTTGGCTTTCCGGTCCACGTCATGACCAAGAGCGACCTGGTGCTCAGGGATATCGACACGCTGCGCGAGATCAGCACGCGCTTTGCGGCGGTCAGCTTTACGATCACGACCGCCGACGACGAATTGGGCAAAAAACTGGAGCCGGGTGCGTCGCCCGTCTCAGCCCGCTTCAGCGCGATAAAGACGCTCTCGGACCACGGGATCTATACGGGGGTCTCGATGATGCCGATTCTGCCGTTCATCGAGGATACCGATGCGAACGTCAGGCGGATCGTAGAGATGGCGGCCGCGCACGGGGCATCGTACATCATCCCCTGGTTCGGCATGAGCATGCGCGATCGGCAGCGCGCCTACTACTATGACAGGCTGGACGTGCTGTTTCCGGGGTTGCGGCAGAAATATGAGCGGACGTATGGGTACCAGTACCATTGTCCGGTTCCCAACGCCGGCAGGTTGGCACAGGTTTTCGAGGAGCTGTGCGAGCGATACGGCATCGCGACGCGCATAAGGCAGTACGAGCCTGAGAGAGCTGCTCAGATGAGGCTGTTTTAACGAGGGATACCAGGCCCAAGCGACAAAGCCTTTGGCGTGGAGGAGGAGGCGGGATAGTCATGGATACGAGTGTGATGACGCTGGAACAGATACGCTTGGCGGGTTTGCGTGCCCTGTCCCGAGATCTGGGGGCCGTTGGCCTGGTGCGGTTCTTGCAGCAATTCGAGACGGGAGATGGAGACTACACGGCCGACCGAGTCCGTTGGCTTGGCGAGCGTACCGTGCGGGAGTTGGCGCAGGAGATCGAACGTGGACGCAAGTCTGGCCCCAAGAGTGCGCGATAGATGCACAGCGGAGTCGTGAGTATGCTGAGGTGCCGGGCATTTTTCAGTGCCCGGCGCTGATTGTTAGTAGGGCAGATATCCGTACCTGCCGCCTGCACACCCAGGTCGAGGGTCTGGGACGGCGGGTAGGAAACCCGCCCTGCGGTATGGGGAGGGCGGCACCTATCAAATGGGAGCGGAGTGGCTGCGTATCCTGTCAAGTCAAATGATAATGTCACCGAACAGGCATCGTTCCCTCAAATGATA
>CAYOBT010000627.1:0-1755 GCA_964402205.1 uncultured Anaerolineales bacterium | reverse complement strand
TTATGTTGACCACGTCAAGTATTCGGGCATCTCGGGCCACATCCGCATCTTCGACGGAGCCAGCGACCGCTTTTCAACAGCGCACAACATCGATTCTAGCGATATTGCAGTGGTAGTACCGGGCTCGGTTGCGACGCCAAAGCTCTACCTCGACGGGGTTTACATCGAGGACTTCAATTCCACTGTCGACATCACTGCCAACGACGCCGATCTCGAGGTGGGAAGCAACATTGGCGCCGACCAATTTGGGCATCCTCTTTCCGACGTGCTCATCTTCAACGAGGCCCTCACGGCCCAGGAGATAGGAGAGCTCCATGCCGCTTGGCTGGCGCAGCCGCCCGTCGGTGACGCCGGCGGGCGTCAGCGGCTCTGGCCCGTCAAGCGTGATGTGCGCTCCTCTCTGCGCGTCCACGTCTTGGCCTCGGAGAGGGTGAGCCAGACGAGCCTGGACGTCACCGGGCGGGGCAACGATGCTGCCATCAGCGGAGCCTACAGCGATGCCGAAGGCGTGCACGGGCATGCGATTCGCTTTCAGGGAGAGGACGGCAGCAAGCTAACCATCACAAAGGGCGCCGACGTGGATAACATCGGCCCTAGCACCCTGGCCATGTGGGTCAGGTGCGACAGCACTGGGGGCGGGGGCACGGCAAGGGTCTGGAGCAAGGGAGCCAGCCGGTGGATCTACATCGCCCCAGGTGGTGACTACTATATGCAGCTGAGCTATGCCGACGGCGTGGCTACCTGGTATTGGGATGCGCCTGCCTTGGGGCTGCTCCACCACCTTTGTGTGATTATGGATCAGAGCGACGGGAGCACCCCTCCGGTGGTCTGCATCGATGGCCAGCCCGTTTCTGTCACCACTGCTCAAGCCAGAGCAGGAGCACAGGTCGATGATTCCGGCGACGATATCCTACTAGGCAACATCGCTGGCCTTGCCCGCACATGGGATGGCCTGATCGAAGATTTCCGCATCTACGCCGAGCAATTGTCAGCCGCTGGCGTCCGGAGCCTGGCTCTCCAGGGCCTCAGAAAGCGCACCCTTTTCCACCCCAGGACCGAGCACCCCATCACGATCGGCTCCGCTGGTCCGGCCGAGCGAGCAGGCCCGTGGACCGTGGCCGGTGGGCTCCACACCTGGGAGGATGACGGAGAGCGCCGCAAGGCAGTCTGTGGCGGCGCTGGCGCTGCCTACATCCAACAGAGGAGCGCCTACGGGACGACGCTCCTGCGCATCCGCAAGAGCGCCGCATCGGTGCTCAACATCCTGCTGGCAGCAACGCAGCCCGGCTGGGCCGGCGTGGCCGGGCAAGACACCTACTACCTCCAGCTGACCAGCGTCGAGGAGTTGGGGCTGTTCTGGAGAACGAATGGCGTCTACCAGGGACAGATCTTCCGCACTGCGCCGGGATACTTCGCGGCAGACACCGACTATTGGCTGCTGGTCTCTCGGACGTTGGCCGGGCTCTGGACGGCGTGGATAAAGGGAGGGGCGTTCACAGCGTGGACGCTAATCGATTCGGGGACGCAGAACACCCACCAAGGCAGTAGCTACATGGTGATCGATCCCGATGCCTTCGACGAGATTTCCGAGGTCAGTCACTACCTCGGAGCCATGACGCCGGCAGAGCTGGGGCTGGCAGCATGAGGCGCCTCACCCTCATCGCTCTCCTGCTGGTCGCCTGCGTCGAGCCCTACAGCGGTGGGATGCTCGAGGGCATCTGCGGCCCCGAGAGCCTACCCATGCTCATCGACACC
>CAYOBT010000626.1:0-1757 GCA_964402205.1 uncultured Anaerolineales bacterium | reverse complement strand
GTGCGACCGGCCAGCGCCTCAAAGGTATCGCCGAGCTGCTTTTGGGCCTGCTCCAGCCAGGCCGTCCGCTCCCGCGCGAGCTTGGCGTCGCCCTCGGCCTCGGCCAGCCGCTGCGCCAGGGGCTGCGCATAAAGCATCCACATGGCCCCAGCCCCCACGGCCAAGCCTAGCAAGCCAACGAGCACGATCAACGCGGTATCCATGGGAGCCTCCTGGTGGGGTGCGACGCTACGTTGCTAGCACGATGGTAGGGCGAGCGGGCATCCAACGCAAGCTCCCTCCCCTAGTCGATCACCCCCAGCTCCAGGCCCACCTGCTCGAACCGCTCCAGCCCGTAGGCCAGATCGTCGTCACTCAGCGCGGCCGAGACCATGACGCGGATCCGCGCCTGACCCCTCGGCACCGTCGGAAAGCCCAGCGCCATGGCAAAGACGCCCTCCTCAAAGAGCCGCGCGCTGAACCGCTTGGCCAGCACCACATCGCCCAGCATTACCGGCGTGATCGGCGTCACGCTCTGGCCCACGTCAAAGCCCAAAGCCTGCATCTGGCCCTTGAACTTGCGCGTGTTGGCCCACAGGCGGTCCACCAAGTCAGTGGAGCTGGCCAGCGTCCGCACCGCCGCTAGGCAAGCGGCCGTATCGGCGGCCGTAACGGCGTTGCTGAACAGGAACGGTCGCGCCTTTTGCCGGAGATAGTCCACGATCAGCTTCTTGCCCGCAACGACGCCGCCCACCACGCCAAACGCCTTGGAAAAGGTGCCGATCTCCACATCGATGCGCCCGTGCAGGCGATAGTGGTCCACGATGCCGCGGCCGCCCTCGCCCAGCACGCCCTCGCCGTGCGCGTCGTCCACCATGGTCATCAGGCCGTGGCGCTCGGCGATCTCCACGATGGCGTCCAACGGCGCCACATCGCCATCCATGGAAAAGACGCCGTCCGTCACCACCAAGCCACGACGGTATTGCGGCAGGTTCTCCTCGACGACAGCTTGCAGGCTATCAGGATCGCAATGCTCATAGACGACGATCTTGGCGCCGCTGAGGCGGCATCCGTCGATGATGCTGGCGTGGTTGAGGCGATCCGAAAAGATGACGTCGCCCTTGCCCACCAGCGGCGGGATGGCGGCCTGGTTGGCCACGAACCCGCTCTGGACATAGAGCGCATCCTCCACCCGCTTGAACGCCGCCACCTCGCGCTCTAGGTCCTCGTGGATAGCCAACGTCCCCGCGATAGAGCGCACCGCCGTCGGCCCCACGCCGTAGGTGTCCAACGCACCCTTGGCCGCCCGCACCAGGCGCGGATCCGAGGCCAGCCCCAAGTAGTTGTTCGTGCAGAGATTCAGCACGCGGCGCCCATCCACCTTCATCCAGGCATCGGGCGGCGACGCAATGGTGCGCAGGTTGATCTTCAGGCCCGTTTCGGCCAGCTCTTGCATCTCGTCGGCGATCCAAGCCAGCTTTTGCTCCGTCATAACAACCTCCTGTTGTGGCCTAGGTCTCGGGATAGAGCACGATCTTGCCGCTTTTGCCAGAGTGCATCGCGCGCATACCGTCCTCCCAGCGAGAGAGCGGGAACTCGTGGGTGATGATGGGCCGCAAATCCACGCGGCCCGACGAAAGCAGCGCCCGCATCTGGCGCCAGGTCTCCCACACGTGTCGCCCAACGATGCCGTGCAGCGTGACGCCGCGCATGATGACCAGGTTGCCAAGGTCCAAGCCGTTGATAGCGCCCGATGCCAAGCCCAGCAACGCCGCCTC
>CAYOBT010000625.1:0-1757 GCA_964402205.1 uncultured Anaerolineales bacterium | reverse complement strand
TTCAGTCCGGTCAGAAGATCGCCTTGTTCCTCCCAAACCGCATCGGCGAGAAGGCCCTTCTCCGCTCGATTCGGTCGGCAAGGACTGCGGCCGAACACGCCGATCTCGAGATCGATATCAGCGTCATCGGTACGCAGGAGCATCACGAGCTCACCGACCCGCCCGAGGGGGTCCATCTCGATAGCACCTGGCAAGAGAGTGACAACGCGGCCCGCGACCTGTGGCTGGAGCGGGTGGCGGAGCGTCCCCCGACGTACCTGATGACGCTTTGGCCCGGCGAGACGCTGGAGCAGCGGTACTTCGCGGCGACCCAGGCGGCGCTCGCCCAGGACCCCACCGCGGCATGGGCGACCACCTGGTGTTTCCCCGCCGACCTGCCTGAGGCCGTGCCCTATGCCGGCTTCGACTTCTCGGTCCCCCTGGAGTTGCTGAGCTACCATCCCGTGCCCTTTGCCCTGATCCGATACGACGCCTATCGCCAGGTCGGTGGTTGGAACAGCGACTTGCCTCCCGGTTGGTGCGAGTGGGACCTGTGGCTGGTCCTTGAGCAGGCCAACTGGACGGGCATCGTCCTGCCCTACTGGTTGGGTCGATACGTGCCGCGTAGAGAGCTGGGCCTGCAGCCGCCGCGGTACGCCGGACTCTTTGCCAAGACCATCGAGATGGTGGTGGCGCGCAATGCGATGCTCTTCGAGACCCATGGCACGACGCTGTGGCTCGACCGCATGGTCAACTCGGTAACGACCTTGCCGCCGGAGCCCACCGCGGAACCCGGCCAAGAATGGCACGCCTGGTGGAAGCTCACCAAGACCTGCTTGAAGCGCCGATTTCCACGCTCGGGCCGCGCCTATCGCCGCTGGATCAAGAGGATGCCCCCCTGATGCGGCACCGCGGCGTTTGCGGCGTGCGTGTGGCGATCACATCGGGCCAAACGCCGACGGGCACCACCGGGCGACCACGCATTGGTCGCAGGCGGGCTTGCGCGCGGTGCAGATCCGTCGGCCGTGCCAGATCATCGCGTGACTGAAGAACGTCCACGACCGGCGCGGGATCAGCGCCATCAGGTCGCTCTCGATCTTGACCGCGTCCTTGTCGTTGCGGCTCGTCCAGGTCAGACCCATGCGACGGGCGAGCCGGCCTACGTGCGTGTCCACGCAGATGCCCTCGTTCTTGTCGAACCACGTGCCCAACATGACGTTGGCCGTCTTGCGGGCCACGCCCGGCAGACGGGTCAGCTCGTCCATCGTCTGCGGGACCCGGCCACTGTGGTCGGTCGCGATGGCGGCGCACGCGGCCAGGATGCTCTTGGTCTTCTGGCGGAAGAACCCGGTGCTCCTGATCTGCTGCTGGAAGGCGGCGGGCGATTCGCCGGCGTAGTCGGCGGGCGTCTTGTAGCGCTTGAACAGATCGGCCGTCACGATGTTGACGCGCTCATCGGTGCACTGGGCCGACAAGATGGTGGCCACCAGCAGCTCCAGGGCGCTGGTGTGGTTGAGGGCGCAGGTCGCGTCGGGATAGGCCTTTCTCAGCGCGGCCAGGATCTTCTTGGCGCGGGCCTTGCGGTCGGTGGGCGACTCGTCGCTCGATGGCGAGGCCCGGGACGTCGTCTTGGTGGACTTGACGGTCTTCTTGGCCATCGCGGGAGCCCTCGAGCGCGGGCCGCGCCGCGCTGACACGGCCCCCTGGTGACCCTATCATAGGATCGGCTGAGGGACAACCAGATGGCCCGAACGGCTCGATTGCACTGCGGCGACAAC
>CAYOBT010000624.1:0-1762 GCA_964402205.1 uncultured Anaerolineales bacterium | reverse complement strand
GCGTCGGGTATGGCGTGCTCGCGCCTGAGCACCTGGCCCAAGGTGGTCGCTATCTGACGCCTGAGCTGGCGACACTTGGCTTTCTTGTCGGCGGCGTCCACGGCAGCAGTCGCCGCGGTCTCGCCTACGCCCACGGCAAAGCCCATCCCCTTGCCCGCGTTCTCGCCGAGGGCCTTGCCGAGCTCGGTCTTGTCGATGCGCGACTCGAGCCCCTGGGTCAGGAGCGTCTTGTTGATGCCTCGTGGCATGGCCAGATCAAAGATGATCCGCGGCGCGCTCTTGTCCCGTGTCGCCCCGGTGGGGTCCACCATATAGTCGGTGGGGATGCCCGCAGAGTCGATGAAAAGCTTGCGCGCCAGATCCTGCTCGTTGAACGGCACGCCGTATGCCTCATGCACCTTCTGGCGGACGGCTGCTTTGAGCAGGGCTTTGAGCGTGTCCTTGCCATAGCCGCCTGGCACGCTGCCAAGCCACTGGAGGCTGCCGGTGCCAAAGGTCAGCGTATCCACCATGATATCCGCGATCTCGATGACGCCATCGGTAAAGCCGGTCCAGCGCGTGACGTCGAACTCGACCCTGAGCTCGGCCAGCCGCTTGGCGAGCGTCGCGTGGTCGCGCTGAAGGTGCCCAAGATTCACGATGGCATCCAGGTGCTCGGCGACGGCATCGCCGTACGCCTCAAGGGCTTGCCGGTAGACACGTCTCTGCCTCTCGATGCGATTCAGCTCGCCTACCTGGTCGTACCATCGGTCCCGATCCTGCCGCAGGGCTTTGTCTGCCCTCTCTTCCGCAGCTTTGCGCAACTCCGCGGCTCGGGCGGCTGCCTCGGCCCGCTGCTGGGCCATGCGCGCTCGCCACCGCTCCAACCACAGCCAGGCCCCGATGGTGGCAGCGCTACCCGCAGCGGCGCCTGTGCTAGCCGTCTTGGGAATGTTGGCCCCGCCGCTGCCCTCGTCCACCTGGATGACGGCCGAACGCACGGCAGCTTCGCCCGTCTCTGGGTGAATGACGCGCACTTGGACGGTGTGGTCGCCGGGCGGAGGATTGGGCAGCGAGAAGGTTGCCTTCACCCCCACCGTGTCCTCGCGCTGCGCCAGTCCGCCGTCGATGAACCACGCGACCCCGAGCACCCCAACCTTGTTGTCGTCGCGGCTGATCCCGACGGTACAGTCGAGAGCCTCGCCACTGCCCACGCCCTCGGGGCATTGGAGGTAGGTGATGTCAAAGCCAGCATCGGCGCCAGGCGTGGCCTCGTGAAAGGCCGGCTGCAGGGGCGGCACCGTCAAGCTGCGACGATCCACGGCTAGGCGGTCGCCCTCGCCTCGGACCTCGACCTGCACCGTGTGCGTGCCGGTGATAGCCACCCAGGCCATGGCGTCCGCCTCTGACACGAGATTGTCGTCGAGGAACCATCGGTAGGTGAGGGCCTCGTCGGGTCGCTGCCCCTCGACCACGACGCTGAGGATCAAGGACTTGGCCGCCACAGGGGGATCGGGCATGTGACCCATGGTGACGACTAGCTCTCGGTCCTCAGCCACATCCAGCGGAATGGTGACGCCGTCGCTCCAACCGTCGCCCACGGCATCGACCCCGACCTCGTGCTTGCCGGGATCGGCCGATCCCCATACCCACGTAGGCTCGGCGCTGGTAGCCTGATGGGCGCCATCGAGGTACCAGTCAAACGTGAGCGCATCGCTACGGTGAGCCTCGGGGACGCGCGCCACCAATGTGACCTGCGTGTAGGCTTGGGGCTCCGCAGGCG
>CAYOBT010000623.1:0-1774 GCA_964402205.1 uncultured Anaerolineales bacterium | reverse complement strand
TTGGCGATAGCTTTGGCCGCCTCGATGCCGCCCATCTCGGGCATCTCCAGGTCGAGCAGGACGACATCGGGACGCAGCTCACGCGCCAGGCTCACGGCCTCGCGACCGTCCATTGCTTGGCCCACCACCTGATAGCCCCGATCCTCCACCAGCGAGCAGATGAGCCGCCGCACCAGCGTGTTGTCCTCGGCCACGAGCACCCGTCTAGCTTGGTCCATGATCATCGGTTGAGCGCTCCAGCACCAACGGGAACAAGATCGTCACCACCAGCCCTCCACTGTTTCGCACGTACAGCCGCCCTTTCAGCTCGGACCTGACGAGATCGCGCACAAGGCTAATGCCCTCCCCCTCTAGCTTGGCCAGGTCGCAGCCTGGCCCACTATCGCGGAACTGGAGCCGCACGCAATCCCCCACCCGGGCGCCCGCCACCCCAAGGGTCACGACGTCGCGCTCTGCCAGCGCATGCTTGGCCACGTTGGTGGCCAGCTCGTTGGCGATGAGCGCCAGGCCACGCGCCTGATCGGCCGAAAGGCGCACGTCGGCGCACTGGCACGCCGCGTCCATCCGCTTGCCATGCGGCACGGCGCGCGCCACGGCGCCGACGATCCGCTCGACCAACTGCTCCAACGGGGCCGTCTCCCAGGCACTCTGGGAGAGCAGGTTGTGCGCCATTGCCAGGCCGCGCACGCGCCCCGTCAGCCGCTCGAGCATCGCGGCGGCCCGGCCCCGAGAATCGGCTAGGGTGCGCTCGCCCTGGAGCAGAGCCAGCACCACGCTCAGGTTGTTCTTGACGCGATGGCTCACCTCGTGGGCCAGGTGGAGGTTGGTCTGCGCGGCCTGTTGCGCCTCGTCCAGCAAACGGGCATTCTGCAGCGCCAAGGCCGCCTGGGCCGCAAACAGCGACAGGTATTGGACTTTTTCGTCGGTGTAGGCGCCCGTGCGCTGCGAGTTGCCAATCGAGAGCACGCCCAGCAACTGTTCACCGACGAGAAGCGGCACGGCCAACGCGCGGCGGATCCCCTGCCCCTTGTAGGGCGACACCGCGCCATCCCACCCCGCATAGTCGGGCACTTGGACCGCCTCACGCGCCTCGGCGGCGCGTCCGCACAGCCCCTGTCCCATAGGCGTCACCGTGCCAACCGGCGCGGCGACCCCGTGGGATGCCACCCGCACCAGCTCGCCCGTGGCCTCGTCCAACAGGTCCAGCGCCACACGATCGGCATCGCCCAGGTCGCCGGCGCCCCGCACGATGACGGCATAGAGGCGCTCGCGCGGCTGGGGCTGGTTCAACTCCAGGGCCAGCTCGTGCAGCCGCTCAAAGACACGACGCCGCCGCTCGGCCGCGCGCTCTTCCAGGCGGGCCGCGGTGATGTTGCGCGAGATGGCCACCACACGCTCCACCTTACCTCCGCGCTCGGGCACGGGGTACAGCGTATTCTGCCACACCAGGCCTCCCAGCTCATCCTCCCAGGTGACCGGCCGGCCGGTACGCACGGCATCGATCATCTTGGATCGACGGAGCTCGGCGATGTCTGGTGGCAACATCGCATAGCCGTTGCTGCCGATGGCATCCGTCGCGGAAATGCCAGTGCGTTGAAACAGATAGCCATGGGCGGACGCATTCAGCGCCAGCATCGTGCCGTCGGTGGCCATGAGGACCGCCACGTCCTCTGGCGCGTCCAGCATGATGCGCAGCGTCTCTTGCGAGCGGCGCAGGGCGATCTCGTCGCGCTTGTGGAGCAGGGCCTCGCCAAAAGCAGCGGCCACGGCCTCC
>CAYOBT010000622.1:0-1778 GCA_964402205.1 uncultured Anaerolineales bacterium | reverse complement strand
TCGCGGAGCGCCTGCGTCACCACTTCGTCCACCGTCATCAGGTCCCCGACGAGGACGAGGGCCTCGGCGTAGCAAGTCTCGGCACAGATACCACACGCCTGACAGAGCTCCCTCCGAAAGACGCGCTCACCATCGACCATCAGATGGGCTCCCTGCGGACAGCGCTCGAAGCAGGCCCCGCAGCCGATACAGCGCTCCGGATAGACCTGGAGCTCGGGGCCAGGCGCCAACGTCTCGGGATTATGGCACCAGAAACAGCGCAGATTGCAGCCCTTGACAAAGACCGTGGTGCGAATGCCGGGCCCATCGTGGATCGAGTACCGCTGAATGTTGGTCACATAGCCCTGCATCGCGCGCCTTTCGCAAGATCATCATACCAGCTAGGGCCGCCGGCCCCACCGCTTGCGTAGCTGCGTCCCAGTATACACAAAACGGCCAGCTCAGTGGAAGAGCCAGCCGTCTCGAGATACAATGGGGCGAGAGATGAGCTCTCACCCTGTAGGTGTACCGCATGGGGGATTCGAACCCCCGATCTCCGCCTTGAGAGGGCGGTGTCCTAGGCCAGCTAGACGAATGCGGCACATCGAACGTGAGGACTATGGTACGCAAAGCAGGCATCTCTGTCAAATTTCCAGACCGGGAGGGCTAGCTATGTTCGTCGAGATCTCTGTTAGAACCGGCATGCGCACCGAGCTTGTAGACATCACCTCGCAGGTACAGGACGCCATCACCGAGTCGGGCATGGACCAAGGCCTTTGCCATCTCTTCTTGCCACACACCACTGCTGGCATCACCCTGAACGAGAACTGGGACCCCGCGGTGCGGCAAGATATCGTCATGGCCCTGAACAAGCTCGTCCCTGCCCAAGACCGCTACCGACACGCTGAAGGCAACTCGCCAGCGCATATCAAGGCAATGCTGACGGGGTTCAGCGCCACTTGCCCCGTGCGCGGAGGGCGCTTGGCACTCGGTACATGGCAAGGCATCTATCTCGCCGAATGGGACGGACCCCGTCAGCGCCACGTGTACGTGACGCTTCAGCCCACATGAGTGACTGGGGCTAGCCTTCCCGCAAGAACAGGGCTCGGTAGGGCTCCAAGTCAAGCGCGATGAGCTCCCCGGCCTCTTGTGGCCAAGGCGCCACGTCGGCGGTCACCGGATCCCATATCTCCACCCGGCTCATGGGGACCTTGACGACGAATCGCTGCCGCGCCTCCCCATAGTTGAACAGCATCACAAAGGTACGCCCATCGCCCCTACGAATGGTGTGAACGATGGTCGTGTCTTCGGTGAGGAGCTTCACCTCGCTGGCCCCCCAACCATGGAGGGCGCGCGTCAGTGTCGCCACATCGCTCACGAGCACGGAACGTCCACCATTGGGCAGCGTCCGGACCTCATCGGGCTCTGCGAACATCAGCGATCCCATCTGGGCGACGATGCCGGGTTGCCCCGTCTCGGCCTCGATCTCGGGCCGCGCGCCAACCGCCAGCACCTTGCCCCCAGCACGCCAGAACTGGTAGATGGCCATCATGACCCGTCTCGGAACCACACGCGCCAGAGGAAGTACCAGATACTTGATGGAGGCTGGATCGCGCCGCCACCAGTCCGCTTCCCGAGGCCCTGTCGCGAATGCCGGGCTATCCAGCAGCGTATAGTCTAGGTTGGAAAGCACCAGCTGCTTGCTCACATCACGGAACAGGTCGTCCACGGCCAGGCACTCGGCGGGCTCAGCACGCTCATAGACAATGGCCTTCTGGGGGATGAACGTCGACCACGCC
>CAYOBT010000621.1:0-1780 GCA_964402205.1 uncultured Anaerolineales bacterium | reverse complement strand
CGGAGGCCGTGCTTGCCCAGCGCCGCCAGATAGACCGCCGCCGCCAGGGCGTTCAGCCCCTGGTTGGTGCAGATATTGGACGAGGCCTTTCCGCGGCGGATGTGCTGTTCGCGGGTGGCCAGCGTTAGCACATAGCCGCGCTCGCCCTCGGCGTCCACGGTCTGCCCCACCAGGCGCCCGGCCATGCGGCGGACGTCGGCCTTGCGGCAAGCGAAATAGCCCAGCGACGGCCCGCCAAAGCTCAGCGGCGACCCCAAGCTTCCGCCATCGCCCACGGCGATGTCGGCGCCCCAAGCGCCCGGCGTCCGTAGCATCCCCAAGGCGATGGGATCGGCCACCATCACGAACATGGCGCCCCTCGCGTGAACGCGCTCCGCCACGCCCGTCAGGTCGAGGATCTCACCCGTGAACGCCGGCGACTGGATCACCACGCAAGCCGTGTTGTCATCGACCAGGTCCAGCAGCTCGGACAACTGCTGCTCATGCGAGGCGTCGGAGAGCATCTCATCGCCGACGATGTCGAAATCGGCGCCTTGCAGGTAGGTCCGTACCACCTGGCGGTACTCGGGGTGCACCGTCGGCGAGAGGACCACCCTGGTGCGACGCCCCCGCGACGCGCTGTGGGCCATGATGACGGCCTCGGCGGTGGCGGTGGCCCCGTCATAGTGCGAGGCGTTACTGACCTCCATCCCCGTCAGCTCGCAGATCATGGACTGGTACTCAAAGGTCGCCTGGAGCGTGCCCTGGCTGATCTCGGGCTGGTAAGGCGTATAGGCCGTGAGGTACTCGCTGCGCCCTACGATCTGCCCCACAACCGCGGGCACAAAGCGATGGTAGGCACCCGCCCCGACAAAGCAGGGGGCGTGGTGCAGATCGGCGTTGCGCTCGGCGATGGCGCGGAGCTCGGCCATCAACTCGACCTCGGTCAGCGGCGCGGGCAGCTCGACCTTGGGAAAACGCACGTCCTCAGGGACGACGTCGAACAGCTCCTCGACGGCACCCACGCCGACGCGCGCCAGCATCGCCTCGCGCTCGTCGGCGGTATGGGGCAGATAGCCCATGCCGCGCCCCTTTCACTCGTCTAGCGAATCCAAGTAGCTCTCATACCCGTCGCCGTCCATCAGAGAATTGCCCACCAGGGCCTCCACGGCGTCTTTGCTGGCCATCTCAACACGGATGAACCAGCCCTCGTCGTAGGGACTCTCGTTGATCAACTCGGGCGTGTCCTCCAGGTCCTCGTTGACGGCCACCACTGTGCCGCTGACGGGCGCGAGAACGTCCGACGCCGCCTTGACCGACTCTACGATGGCAAAGCTCTCGCCCTGCTCCACCTCGTCACCGACCTCGGGCAGCTCCACATAGACGACATCCGTCAGCTCGTCCTGCGCATAGTCCGAAATCCCGATGGTGGCTTCCTGGCCCTCGGCCTTGACCCATTCGTGCGAGCGCGCATAGTGGCGATCCATCAACACCGTTGACATCCCATACCTCCTGATAGACGATCCTCATCGACACACGCTCTGTGGACTGACGTCCCTACCGCTTGTAGAAAGGACGCTTGACAACGACGGCCTCGCGGACGCGCCCGTGAATCGCGACGCCAAGGCGCGTGCCGACCTTGGCCAGCTCTGCCGGGACATAGCCCAGCGCCAAGAAGCGCTCCAGCGTTGGGGCGAGCATCCCGCTGGTGACCACGCCGCACGGCTCGCCCTCGTGAACGATGCGGTAGCCCTCGCGGGGCACGCCGCGCTCGACCATCTCGATCCCCACCAACCGCTCG
>CAYOBT010000620.1:0-1781 GCA_964402205.1 uncultured Anaerolineales bacterium | reverse complement strand
CCCAAATCGTGGCAATCATGAACTTGCCGGCGGGAACCACAACCCGGTCGCCCTTCCCGCACGCGTCGATCGCATCCTGGATTGTCTTGGTGTCGAAAACCTCATCATCAGGTACGGCGCCGAAATCGGTGACATTGATGTCGGCGGCCTGCGCGGTGCAAACGGCCGCTTCGAGCAGCAGGGGCATGAGTTTCAAGAGGATTGCGGCTGCATCGCGTTTGATTGTCCTTTGGTTCATCATGACCTCCTCGTGTTTACAAGGTTTGTCTTTCATCATCACCTCGCTATCTTGTGGAATACGGCGCGCTATTTCATCGGGAGCGTCTCGACTCCCGTGATGGCATACAGACGCTCCAACGTGGCCACATACAGGATACCGTTGGCGGCCACGGGGGTGGTGCCGATTGACGCGTCGAACCTGGTGTGGCTCAATACGTGCCTTTCCTTGTTGGCGGCCAAGATCCAGAAGTCACCCCGGCGCGTGCCGACGTAGACCTTTCCGTCGGCCACAAGCGTCGAACCCCAAACCTCGCGGCCCAGGTCGTGGGTCCAGTACTGTTGACCGGAAGCGGCGTCGACGCAGTGCAGCATGCCGCCACAGTCTGCCACAAAGGCCAGCCCGTCGTGAATCGAGGGAGTCGAGCAGCAGTGACGCTCGAGCGCATAGGACCACAGCCGGCCCGTTTTCGTGATCTCACCGGTCTGCGTCACATCGATGCACATCAGCCACGCCTCCCGCTTTCCCCACCAGATGTCGCCACCAACGGTCACGAATAGGCGGTCTCCGTGCAGGACGGGCATGCTCTTGATATTGCTGGGACCTTCCCGCAGATTGCGCCAGTAGCTGTGGATGTCCTCCTTGGGCGCGTCGGGGTCGCAATCGAACCGCCAGACCCGGTCCAGTTGCGCTACCGTGTGGGAGGGGACATCGTTGTCCGGCGCGGGCGATTTCAAGGCGGCAAACGCATAGCAGACACCGTCGCCGCCGCCGAAAAACACGAGCCTTCGACCGGCGACCTCCCCCAAGGCAGGCGAGGACCAGGTCGAGTGAAAGATGCGTGCTCCGATTCGCTCGCCGTCTTGGGCCACGAGGCGTCCGGTTTGCTTGTCAAGAACGATCAGGCTGGGCGCCTCCGGGCGGGGAATTCGTCGGTGGGTTTTGTCCACGCCGTTGCAACTGTTAACGTAGAGGTATCGGCCATCGAGCAGGATGGAACTGTGGGCGGCATCGTGCGGGTAGATGCCTGCCTGCTCAACCATATCGAATATCCAGATGATGTCGGCGTCGAGGTTGGTGACCTCCATCGGATCCGCGCCGGCGGCGGGCATATGCGTTCCTTCATCGCAGTAAGGGCCGTCGTTGCCGTCTGCCTGGCCACCCAGGTCAAGACAGACGACCTCGAACCGATTGGTCAACGTGTACACCCGATCCCCTTCGACCGTTGGCGGCGAGCAGAGGCTGATTTGAGGCCAATCCTTGTAAATGTCGCCGCCGATGCGGGGCACAACGAGTTGCCAACAAAGGCTGCCGTCGCTTTCGTTCAGACACAGCAGCACGCCGCGGTCGCCATCATGGCGAGGATCGCGTGGGTCGGCGTTGTTGGCGCCGACAAGCACTTTGCCACCGGAAATAACGGGGGAACCGTACGCGTGGGATCCCAAGGAGGCCGACCACTTGATGTTTCCATGGGCCGCCAAATCGACCGTCGATGGCAAGTGCGCCTCGTTGGACACCATGTTCCGAGTATGCCTTTGTCCCCACTGCGGTTGATCGGCAGCCG
>CAYOBT010000619.1:0-1788 GCA_964402205.1 uncultured Anaerolineales bacterium | reverse complement strand
TGATCACCGAGCCATTCCTGCACCATCAGCCCATAGGGCGCCATCTCAATGCTCTGAGCCTGCACATAGTCAAAAGGATATGCCGTCACCGTGTGGTGCAGCGTCTGCGCAAAGGTGGGGGAGGCCAGACGGTCCGCCATATCCGGGCGAAGCGAAAGCAACAGCGTCCGTAGGCGATCAGGGGTGCTCCTATGCGGCGTAGGCACGGTGAGAACCCGTTCGCAGGCTTCTTCGAGGGGTTCTGTTTCCCGAGGGCGCGCCGCAAAGCTCAGAAGGCTGACGGCGTGGCGTTCGGCCGCATAGCGGAGCAGGTGATAAGTGCGCAACGAGCCGCCTTGTTCAGGGGGGTAGGGCAGCTCTGAGGTGAGGAACAGGATGCGTTTGGCAGCGATGCCCATGGCGTCTTCTCCGCGTAGCTAGGCCACGCTGTGGTAGAGCGCCAACGTCTGCTCAGCCGCCTTGTCCCAGGAGAAACAGGCTGCGCGCTTGAGTCCCTTGGCCGCCAAGCTGTCCCAAAGGCCGTTGTCGTCAAGCACGCGCCAAACTGCGGCGGCAATGGCTTCCGGATCGTCCGGCGGGGCGGTGAGGCCCGCGTCTGCGACGATCTCGGGTAGCGAAGACACGTCTGAGACAACGACCGGCGTCCCGCATGCCATGGCCTCCAACGGGGTTAGGCCAAAGCCTTCGTAGAACGAAGGTGCCACCAGCACGCGCGCCGCGTTATAGAGCCAGAGCAACTCCTCGGTGGCCACGCGCCCCAGGAACCGAACACGCTGTTCCAGCCCCAGCTCTCGCACGAGCTCAAAGACGTCCTCGAACAGCCAGCCCTTGGCGCCTGCCAAGACGAGTGTCGCGTCGCTATGGTACTCATCCAGCAGCAAGCGGTAGGCTCTCACCAGATTCGGGATGTTCTTGCGAGGCTCGATGGTGCTCACGAACAAGATGAAATCCGAGCCTACGTCGAATCGCTGAGCGATGCGCCGCTTGGCCTCGGCGCGATCCATCGGCTGAAAGTAGGAACTGGCCGCCTCATAGATGACGGTGATGCGCTTCTCATCGACGCCTAGGAGCCGTACGGTATCCCGCTTGGTGGCGTTCGAGACGGCGATGATAGCATCTGCGCGACGCACGGCCTCGTCGATCTGGCCGTAGTACCGGGCCGATTCTTTGGTCATAAAGTGCGGGTACAGCATAAAGTTCAGGTCATGGATGGTGATGACCGATTTGCACTTGGCCCGAAACGGGGGGATGAAATCGGGGCTATGCAGCAGATCGAGCTTGAGCAGCGAAACTTCCAGGGGTAGGGTCAGCTGCTCGAGGCGATGGTGAGAAGGCGTAAGGACGCGCCGTGTCTCGAAACGATCCTCGGTGACCAGAGGCTGCTTGGTATGGTAGCTCTGCAGGATGGTAAACGCATCGCCGCTCTGCAGCCTGGCTAGCGCTTTGATGAGTTGCAGTGTGTAACGACTGATGCCCGCTGCCCGATAGTGCGTCAGGCGGGCATCAATGCCGATCCGCATGCCCACGGCTCCTTCCAGAGCTCACGCTGCGCCACAAAAAAAGGAACCCCCAACCCGCCGCCACACGGCCGGATATGGGGGCGTCTATGCTTCCCACGCTCCAGCAACATCCTAGCAGAAAGGAAGGATTCGGTCAAAAAGCTGCCTCCCGCGCGAAGTCAGCTCGTGACACGCCTTGTGCGCTCGGCCCGTAGGATGGCCTCGACGCACAAGCCTAGCTCCTCGCAGAGGCCCAGGGCTGGCAAGCGCGCACGGATGGCGGCCATGT
>CAYOBT010000618.1:0-1790 GCA_964402205.1 uncultured Anaerolineales bacterium | reverse complement strand
GCTGGGACACGAACGTATGCCCGTCGAACTCGCCCACAAGGTAGGTACCGTTGGCGCCCCAGAACACCCAACGCACGGCGGCCGGATCGCCGTCCACGGGCAGCGGGAACAGATCCGGGCACTCGCTGCATCCCGGCAGCGACAGCTCCTGGACAACCTCCCAAGACCTAAGATCACCCGAGGTGAGCAGCGCATAGTCGTGGCTCTCAAGATACAGGGCCATCACCCACTGCCCACTCGGCTCATGCCAGATGACCTTGGGATCCCGGTTCCTCCCGACGAGATGCGGCACCACGGGATTGCCATCGAATGGCTGCCAGCTGTCGCCGCCATCCACACTGTAGGCGAGAGACTGCACGAATGGCTCTCCCGCCGACGTGTAGGCACACACCAAGGGCGGGTCATCCGCGTTGCCGAGTCCCGAGGTGTTCTCCCAGTCTACGACGCCGGAGCCGCTGAAACAGGCTCCGAGGTCATCAGGATACAGAGCCTCGCCGAGCTCTTGCCAATGGACAAGATCGGTGCTCGCCGCATGGCCCCAATGCATGTTGCCCCAGTCGGTGCCGTAGGGATTGTGCTGGAAGAAAAGGTGATACCTACCGTCATAGTACGAAAGCCCGTTGGGGTCATTCATCCAGCCGCGCTGGGGCGTCATATGAAACTGGGGGCGATACCGCTCGCCATAGAGATCCCCGGCATCCGGCAGCGCGTCGCTCTGCACCACCGACAGTCCTCGCAGGTCCCTCCGCTCCGCCAGCAGACTCACCTGCTGACCACGCCACCGGCCAATGTCGGCGGCCACCCAAAAGTCTGCAGCTCGGTCAGCCAGGCGAATGTCAAACCTTCGCTGAACCTCGCCGTCGACCACAATCTGCGCCCGAGTGAGTGGCGCTTCTCGAGCCACGGGTAGCCCCAGGAGCTTCTCTTGCGCCTCGAACTGTGTCACAGGAAACATCGTTGTCACCCCCGCACACTCTGGGATCGGCCGTCCGCCGAGTCGCGAGCACGCTCCATTGCGCGAGCTTCCTCTGACGACAGGTTGTACTCACTGACCCAGCCGGTCAGAGGCTTGCCGTACACACGCGTGCCGTCCCGACCGTGCAAGCACGTCAGAATGATACCATCGCCATGGGCGTCCGCCAGCACGAGGGCAAAGCTCTGATCGCCCCCCACACCCTCGTACGCATTGAAGCGAAGCAGCCCCCTGTGTTGCAGGGCGGATCGGACCGAGGGCATAAGATCTCCAACCTGCTCTCGTGTCTGCTCTGCTATGGCTACACCGTGCCGTACCCGGTCAATGTGGTCATAGAGGACGTCTTCCAACGAGCCCCCTGACGTTCCGCTGGTGAGGCGGTCCAATCTGCGCTCCGCCCTGACGACGCGTCGCGCGAGCAGAATGACCGAGACCACCAGGCCGATCAATGCCAGCGCATCGAGACCCCAGGACAACCACCACGCCAAGCCGCCAACCGCCATGCACTCCTCCTTGATCGCGTTAGCAGGCATTCTAGAGAGCCATGACCCGGCGGTCAAGACAGCAACCTGACAGACACGCTCGCATTCCCTATACTCGTTGGGATAGCCGATTGGAGGTCATCTTGAGCGACTTGAATCCTGCCCCGATCGTTGCCCGAGAGCTCGGGCATCCAACTGCCGCGGTGTCCCGAGCACTTCAGCTTCTTGATGAGGGCAACACCATCCCGTTTGTGGCGCGATACCGCAAAGAGGCAACTGGCAGCCTTGACGAGGAGCAGTTGCGGACGCTGGCATCGAGAGCCGAGTATCTCCGA
>CAYOBT010000617.1:0-1790 GCA_964402205.1 uncultured Anaerolineales bacterium | reverse complement strand
TCTTGTCAACGACACGCAGGTCATCAACGACATGTTCGGTCCCGGTCTAGTGCGGATGCTGCGTATGGTGTTGGGATTGGTGGGCATCATCATCTCGATGGTCAGCCTGAACTGGCGGCTGGCCCTCGCGTCGTACGCTGTGTTGCCGCTGGTGGTCCTTGTCACGTGGCAGTTCATGCATCGCTCGCGGCGAGCTTTCCGTCAGACGCGCAAGACCATCGGTGCCGTAAGCGCTGAGCTCCAAGAGAATATCTCGGGCGTGCGCGAGGTGCAGGCATTCAGCCGAGAGAATGCGACGCTAGAGGAGTTCCGTACGATCAACGAGCGGAACCGCTCCGCCAATGTGGCCGCCGAGACGCTGGCCTCCTTCTTTGTGCCCTTGCTCGATGTTCTGAGCACGTTGGCCATGGCGGTGGTCATTGGCTATGGCGGCTATCTCGTACTGAGGACCGATCCGCCGCTTGTGACGGTCGGCGTGATCGTCGCATTCACCACCTACGTCAACCGCTTCTACCAACCCATCCGCGAGATGGCGAACCTGTTTGCCCAGTTCCAGGCCGCTGTTGCGGGAGCCGAGCGCATCTTTGACCTGTTGGATACGCCGCCGGGCATTGTCGAGCGGGAGAATGCAGAGCCGCTTGATCGTGCAGATGGGCATATCCGCTACGAGAACGTTAGCTTTCGCTATGCATCTGACGAGCCAGTCCTCGATGAGGTCTCCTTCACCGTCAAGCCAGGGCAGATGATTGCTCTCGTGGGGCCTACGGGCGCTGGCAAGACGACCATCGCGAATCTGCTGCCTCGTATGTACGACGTACAGGACGGCCGCGTGCTGCTCGATGGCCATGATGTGCGAGACGTGCGGTTGAGAGATCTGCGGCAGCAGATCGGCATCGTGCCGCAGGATACGTTTCTCTTTAGCGGGACGGTGCAGGACAACATTCGCTACGGACGGCTGGATGCCACCGATGAGGAGGTCATCGAGGCGGCCAAGGTGGCCAACGCGCATGCCTTTGTCGAGCGGATGCCTGAGGGCTATCAGACCGAAGTAGGCGAGCGCGGGAGCATGCTGAGCCATGGGAACCGGCAGCTGCTGGCGATCGCTCGGGCGGTGCTCAAGGATCCACGTGTCCTCGTGCTGGATGAGGCAACCAGCTCGGTGGACACGCGCACGGAGCGCCTGATCCAGGCGGCGCTTGCAGAGCTGCTAGAGGGGCGCACAAGCCTCGTCATCGCGCACCGTCTGTCCACCATCCGGAGTGCCGACATGATCCTGGTGATCCAGGGAGGCCATATCGTCGAGCGCGGTACACACGAGGAGCTCATGGCCGCGCAGGGCGTGTACCATGAGCTCTACGTGAGTCAGTTCCGACGCGAGACGGTGGCTGGCGAGGCGTCCGTGCCCGCCTAGCTACGCGACAGCCTTACTCATCGCAACCATTCGCTAGGCCGAAGGTCGGCTTGGGTGAGCCACTCGAGATACTGGTCTAGATCAAAGGGTGGGTTGCCGGCCAGATAGTGGCTGTGTCCCGAGGCCCCATCGTAGGTCCAGCTCAGTTCGTAGAAGCGATGCCGGCCGTGCGAGTAGGGTAGGCTTCCCAACTCTGTGACTGCATCGGCAGCAGCGGCCGCCACGCCCTTGGCCAATACCTCGTTGGTATCCACGTCACGTGCCGCAAAGCGCAGCTCCACCGCATCACGCGTATGGTTGCAGGCAACCATCTCCTGCTTCCAGCTCGATGGCTCGCGCAGGGCAACCAGCACGGGCTGTTGCGCTCGCTTGACAAAGC
>CAYOBT010000616.1:0-1793 GCA_964402205.1 uncultured Anaerolineales bacterium | reverse complement strand
GCTAACAACGTCACGGCCCACCAGTCGCCATGCCAGGCAGCGGGATCGTACCAAGCCAGATTGCTCCCGAGAAAGCCAAGCCCCAGCGCCACCACGCCCAAGCCGGCGAACCCTACCCATGGCATGGTCACCTGAGCCGCGCGGCCACCCGCCCTATCGGCCTCTGTCAGGGGAAGCGCCCCCGAGATCATGCCGAGGCCAGGCAGTATCACGAACACGGGCCACCAGTCTGCCCACGACGCGTCCAGGAGAAAGATGAGAGCCACCGCGACGGGGAAGCAGGCGCCGATCAGCCCACCCCTGACTGCTTGCGTCAAGGCCCTATCCCGCCAGAAGGCCTCCATCGCCCCCCAGAGCGAAGCGACCCCCGGGATCAGGATGAACAGCGCCCACCAGTTCTCAAGGCGAAGGTCGGTCAATTCGCGCAGCAACGCAAAAGCCCCAATCGCGATCAAGAGCAGCCCTAGACCAGCCCCTCTGGGTGCGCCTCGGACGTCCTCTTGCGCTCCTGCCGTATCGTCCCCGTGCCAATCGCTCATCGCGTCCTCCTCGTATGGTCGACCTACAGCCGCGCCCTCGCGCGATCGCTGATCTCGTCCGTCTCTGCTACCTCTACGCCAGCCTGCAGAGCGAGTTGCGCCCCATCCAAGCCAACCCCTGAAGCCTCCCGTCAGAGCCGCTCCGGCACCCGAATGCCTCCCGCGAGCCGTGCGAGCTGCCAGGCACACAAAAGGGCGACACGCCGATCCTTTGAATCGTCGCGCCGCCCAACTCCACGCTCACTTGCAGAGCGTCGTCTCACACGGCCTTGGCCTCTGGAGCGTCCGCCCGGATCAAGCGTCCGCGCCCGATCAGATCGCAGTAGCGTCCCTCAGAGGAGACGACGCATAGAGCCTCCAGGCGGCTGCCATCCTCCAGGTAAAGCCAAAGGTCTTCCGTGCCAAAGAGCAAGTCTTTGCTGCCAGCGATGAGATCCACACGGCCACGGACATCCTCGGCCCCAGCCAGCTCTAGCTTACCACGATCGTTCTCAAGCTGGAGGAATTCGCGGTACACGTCCAATTCGTATGCCACATCAGCCAGACGCCGTTGCCCAGAGAGGATCTGTCCGCGGCCCTCCAGTCGTTCCACCAGGCGCTGCTCGCGCTTCATGGACCACCTCCTGGCTGACATGCGCTCCCAGAACATCGAGCTGGCCGGATCACGCGGCAACTCTATCGCCCCGACGTCAAAGGTCGGCACCTGCGCGCGTGGCGCGCGGATGCCGACCCGAGTCTCGCCATTTAGAAGCTCTGCGGCATGGCATGCTTCCATGGTTACCTGCCCGCGTGCAACCTTGCGCGCGTGAGAGCGATCCGCCATCATTGGCTAGGGGCCTGTAGCTCCCCTGCGATTTGATGATAGCATCCAGCCGTGCGTTCGTCAATCCCCTGCGCTGTCTCCTCACGATCGGTGGCGACCCGCTGCTCGTTGACCCCTTTGTGACCACCCATCATAATCCGCCCATCGATGCACGAGGACAGGAGAAACCATGGTCAAGCTAAGCTTTGTTGGCGGCGGCAGCATGTTCGTGCCTTCGATCGTCAACGGCCTGGGTGAGGCCCTCCGCGCGGGGACAACTCCCTTTGAGGTGGAGCTGTCACTCTATGATATCCGCCCCGATAGCGCGCAGCGCATGGCCCACTATGCGCAGGTCGTCGCGGAAGCGTGGGACGTGCCGCTGCACGCGACGGTGGCGGCGACCCGCGACGAGGCCCTAGCTGGCGCCGATGCCGTGATCGTATCGGTCTGGC
>CAYOBT010000615.1:0-1801 GCA_964402205.1 uncultured Anaerolineales bacterium | reverse complement strand
CGGCCTCGTGGCCGAGCAGGAACGGGTAGTCGTCGGTGATGCCGCCCTCGCGGTTCTTGAGGAGGGCGATGGCGCACTGGTAGAGGTTTTGGGGTCCCCGCCCCTTGGGCCACCAAAGGCGTGGCGATGCCACTTGGAGGCGAGCGCTGCCGGCGTCGAATAGCATCGGCTGCTCAAAGTCGACGGACGTGCCTTCGCAGGTTGCATGCAGACGTAGCGTGTACGTGTCATCGGGCGACGGGTGAGTGCGGGCACGGTAGTGCAGCGCCAGGTTGGCTGTCTCCCGCCGAGGCGAGATGGAGAGCGTCTGCAGGTAGACGCTCTCGAGGTACTCCTGCGGGCGGAAGCAGAGGCGCACCGGCCGCCAGATGCCGGCCGACACGGCGCGCGGCATGATGTCCCACCCATACATATGGGGCGCCTTGCGAACATAGAGGCTCTCCATGTTGGCGGGGAGGGCGCCCAGGTTGGCGGGATAGTCATAGGCGCGCGCCTCCTCCACGGCTGGGCGGATGTGGACCAGCAGCTCGTTGTCGGCGGCAAGAACGTCCTCGACGTCATAGGTCTGTGGGATAAGCATGTTATCGCCGGTACCCACGAGCTTGCCGTTAAGGTAGATGTCGGCGTAGCAATCGAGGCCTTCGAAGACGAGCTCGGCACGGCCAGCAGGGCGCTTGGGAAGGCTGAAGCGACGGAGGTACCAGACGTGTGCCCATTCCAAGTGCCGCAGCTTGGCCATGTTCATGCCCACAAACGGATCATCGATGAGCCCGGCGGCCTGGAGATCGAGTTCAAGATTGCCCGGCACGTGGCATGGTCGTAGCTCCAGACCGGCCTGGGTGAGCGAGGCGGCATCCGTGGCTGCCGGCGGGGTGTCCTCAGTCCACGCGAACTGCCAGTCGCCGGTAAGGTCGAGTTGGGGCCAGGGACGCTGCATGGCCATGGTTTGGCTTCTCCTTCCACCGGTATACCCGGCGGCGCGAGGCTATGCGAAGGGGCACGGTGTGCTGTACCGTGCCCCTGTTGGTTGGACAACGCCTATGCGTCGATAGGCTTGTGCGCAATGCCGACCTTTTTCAGGGCATAGCCGATCTCTTGTTGATAGTCGCCGTAGCCCATCATCCAGTGGAATCCTTGCATTTCACGCAGGAGCTGGCGCCAGTCGCCTTGGATCTGAACGTCCGCTTGTGAGCGACAGGTAGGGAGGAAGGGAACCTCGGCGATGGTCCCCTTGAACGTCACCCAGGCATCTCCGTGAAAGTTGGGAACGACCATCGTCACTTGCTGGCCGACTCTGAACTCGACCTTGGGTGCCGCGCCATAGTCGGACTCAAAGTGCGTGACGATCTTGGCGGGCTCGGGGCTCTGACCGTTCATCTTGCTGGGGGCAGTGCAGTGAGCGACGGTGACAATCCCGTCATACGGATAGGTCGGGTCGTTGAGAAAGACGGGGGTGCCAGAGATGTGATGCAAGAGCATGCCGGATGGGATCGCCACAAAGTCCGACTCGCAGAAAGCCAAGTCCCCCTCGTCGTTGATGAGGCTGAGCGTGAGGCATGCCGTGGTCTTGGCGATGGGAATGATGGTACTCATGCACTCGTTGACGGTGATGCTCGTGGCATCATGCTCGGCCATCAGATCACGAAAGACGTGATGCAGAAGGAAGGCATTGTCCACAAAGGCCCTCTCTGTGTGTAGCGTCACGCCCTCCTGCGTGACGTACGCTTCGGCCCGCTGGCGTGCCTGTTCGACGAGGCCATCGTCTGCCATGGCCGCGGTGATGCGCGTTTCTAGGTCAGAG
>CAYOBT010000614.1:0-1811 GCA_964402205.1 uncultured Anaerolineales bacterium | reverse complement strand
GGTCGCCAGCCCGCCCGCATCGTTGCGGACGGGCACGATGACGCTCACGTGGGGGAGCTGAGACGACCCTGTTGGCATGGGAGGTGGGCTCGCTAGAACGGGAAGAGGCGTTCCGCATCCTCTTCCGTCAAGGGCGCGCCATACTCGGAGATCTCGACGGTCTCGGCGTGGGCCACGGCCTTGCCGCGCTCCTCGCCATAGCGCGCGATCAGCTTGTCGCGGAACTGGTCGGCGCGCTGACGATCGCGGTCCATGTAACGTTGCCGCAGCCAGGGCAGGCGGGCGTCGTTGTCTGCTGGCACCTCGTGCTCCAACCCCACGTTGTAGGGCAGCCACTCGTACACCTGCGACGTGTGGCAATGCAGCATGGCCAGCTTGAGATCGGCGACGGGGTCGATATCCACGACGATGTCGGGGTCATGGGGCCATGGCTTGGTGAAGCCGTCGTACAGGTAGCCAAAGATGGGGTTGCGCTGAAGGTGCGGCACCGAGGCCACGTGGGGCGGCACGGTGACCATATAGGCGGCGTCACGAACCAGCAGGCCCGTGTTGCGGTGGTCGGGATGATAGTCGTCGGGGCGGTGGGTCAGCACCAGGTCGGGCGCGAACTCGCGGATCATCCGCACGACGCAGCGGCGGTTCTCGATGCTGTGGGCCAGCTCGCCGTCGGGGTTATTCAGCACCTGATACTGGATACCCGCCACTTGCGCCGACGCGGCGGCCTCGGCCACGCGACGGGCGGCCAACTGGGCGCCGGCGATTTCGTGGTGCCCCGCCGACCCGTCGGTCATGGCGACGAACTTGACCTCGAACCCGTGTTGCGCCCAGAGGCAGGCCATGCCCGCCGTCTTGAAATCGGCGTCGTCGGGATGGGCGCCGATGACGAGGATGCGTGGTGGTGCCATGCTCATCTCCTTGCTCGTAGGACGTCGTTGGGCCATGGTGTACACGTTCCCATGGCGCAGGGCAAGCGCCAGAGAGCGTCGCCAGGGTTGGCGGGCGCTCGCGCGGGGCTAGGAGCTGGCGACGCAGAACGCGATGGCGTTGCCGTCGCTGTGGCTGAGGCTGATGGCCCACTCGGTGAGGCCCAGCTCTTGGGCGCGGGCCAGCGCGCGGCCGTGCAGCTCGACTTCGGGCTTGCCGCGGTGATCGGGCAGCACCTCCATCTCGGTCCAGGAGATGCCAAAGATGCCGGTGCCCAGCGCCTTGGAGATGGCCTCCTTGGCGGCAAAGCGGACGGCCAGCTCTGGGACGCGACCTCGGCAGAAGGCGATCTCGGCCGGGGTATAGACCTTGCGCAGGAAGCGTTGGTCGTAGCGCTGCACGACACGCGCGATGCGGCCAATCTCGATGATATCAACGCCAGCGGCGAGCACGGCGCACACTCTCTTCCAGGATGGGCGGCGAGGGCGCTAGCCCTCCTCCGCTGTGGTTGGGGTGACGACGGGGACCATGGTGCCCAGGATGCGCTCTAGGGCCATCGTGTGGCTGCAGACGCCCCGCTGCTTGAAGAAATGGCAGTCGCAGCTCCAGGCGCCGTTATCAAAAGTGACCTCGTGCGTGCTGTTGTCGCCGCGGAAGGTCACCTGGAAGGAACGAAACTGGATCCGATCGGTTTCGGCCGCATAGCGCTTGGCCTTCTCGATCTTGTTGATCATGCCCGAATCCATGTTGCCTCCTTTGGCTAAGCAATGACGCCAGGGCGGCAGGGCCCTGGCGTCTCATCCAACTGGCAGGATGCGATTGTAACTGGTCTCTTGCATGTCCACCTCGACCTCAGTATACGAGGCGGGGGATGGGGCGTCAACCCA
>CAYOBT010000613.1:0-1820 GCA_964402205.1 uncultured Anaerolineales bacterium | reverse complement strand
CACCGTCTTTGGTCACAAGTGGCATGATCTGAACGCCGACGGCGACTGGGATGACGGCGAGCCTCAGATCGAGGGCTGGGTGATCAGCCTGACCGACGGCGATGTCACTCTCACCACGACGACCGACGCGGCTGGCTACTATAGCTTTGAGGTCTGCGAGCAAGGCACCTACACGGTGTCCGAGGGGACCAGGGTCGGCTGGGTTGCTAGCACGGCAACGTTGTACAGCTTTGAGGCCGCAAGCGGCCAAGACGTCGGCCCCGTGAACTTTGGGAACTATGAGCCGTTCGAGTGCGTAGCCATTGGCGGCTTCAAGTGGCACGACCTGAACGGTGATGGCGAGTGGGACGAAGGCGAGCCAGCGATCGAAGGCTGGGTCATCAGCCTGAGCGATGGCGATGCCCTCCTGACCACGACCACCGATGCCGAGGGCTACTACAGCTTCCAGGTCTGCGAGCCGGGGACCTACACCGTTTCCGAGGAGATACAGGACGGCTGGGTAGCGACGACGCCCACACAGGTCACAGTCGAGATCACCGAGTCCTCCGCAAGGGTGGACTTTGGGAACCGCTTGGAGCCCCAACCCGAGTGCGGGGTGGTGCACGGCTTCAAGTGGAACGACCTCAACGGCGATGGCGAGTGGCAGCAAGGCGAGCCCGCCATCGAGGGCTGGGAGATCGTCCTGGAGCGCGTGGAGGTCATTGCGGCTGAGAATCCGACGCCCGTTCCGATGCAGCGCGTTACCTATACTGATGAGGACGGGTACTACCGGTTCGAAGAGATCTGCGAGCCAGGCGTCTATGAGGTGCGCGAGGTGCAGCAGGAAGGGTGGATCGCAACGACTCCGACCAAAGCGCTGCTGCAAGGCGCCTGGGAAGGCACCGCTCGAGTGGACTTTGGCAACCGCTCAGAGCCGGGCGATAGGCCAACGCCAGAGCCCTGCATCCGGTCCGATGTCTCGGTCATCATCTACGGTGGTTGGAACGACATCCCCGTGAGGGCATGGGTCGGTGGCACGGAGCAGCAAACGCTCTACACCAAGCTCAACAGCTTTGGTGAGCCGCAGACCATGTGGACCTTCTATCCACCCGAGACGGAGCACTGGGTCGTGAGTGCGCAGCCGGAACTCCCGGCGGGGCTTGATCCCGACGAGTGGGAATACAAGCTGGTGCGCACCGAGTCGCCGACGGAGGGCTGGGTCAACGACAGCCCTGCGAGCGCCTCGGTCAAGATCCGGCGCTGCGAGGAGTATGTGATCTACTTCCAGCTTGTGCACACGGGCGCCAAGACCGAAGTGCCAACGCCATGGGAGCTTCCCAAGACGGGCCACGATAGCGGCGACGATGGAAGCGTGGCGCTTCTGATCGGTCTGCTGGCGCTGCTCGTTGTGTCGGGCACGCGCATGGTGGTAGGGTTCGTCTCGCGGCGAGATCGTTAGGCCAGACCGAAAAACGAGGCCCCGCGGTGTTTCGATGCCGCGGGGCCTCGTCGCGTGTCGGCCAGCCATGAGGGGTCAGAGGAGCGTTGAGCGCGTGGGCGACATCACTTGGAGCTCATGTTGCCAGCTTGATGAAGTATCGAGGCGCGAGCGCGAATCCACGCGGCGAGCACCTCTAGCCCCGTCGCGGAGGGATAGAGCCCATTGTACACGAGATCCGCGTGCCAGCGAGAGGGCTCTATGTACTCCTGGTGCCGCCAGCGCACGCTGTCAAGGTGAGTGAGCACGATCGAGACAACGAAAACCGCTGCCGGATACTTGGTCGCTATGGCCAGCCCGGTCACGAAGCCGGCCGCCAGGTAGTCGCGCCACCGGCGTCCAC
>CAYOBT010000612.1:575-1821 GCA_964402205.1 uncultured Anaerolineales bacterium | reverse complement strand
CGACGTGCTCTTTCATCCAAAATGTCACCCGGAGCACTCTGTTCTCTAAAATGCAGACATCACCGAGAGGACAGCATGGCCACAGAGAAGTTGGACCTGGAAGAACGCCTGAAGGTGCTGCGAACGCAGCAAGGAGCCTATCGCAGCGCTTCACGGACAGAGAAAGGGCGGATTCTCGACGCGCTCGAGGCAGTCACTGGGCTGGACCGCAAGACCATCATCCGTCGTCTGAATGGCAGTTGCCAGCGGAAGCGACGCAGGAAAGGGCGAGGTCGTAGCTACGGTCCTGATGTAGATGATGCGGTGCGCATCGTCTACAGGGCCTACGACGGCGTCTCCGCCGAGCGGCTGGCGCCAAACCTGGCGGACTATGCCGAAAAGCTGGCACAGCACGGGCATCTTCGGATAACGCCCTCCCTGCGGGGGCAACTGGAGCGCATCAGCGTTTCGACCGTGCGTCGCATTCTGCAGCGGGTCCGACAGGACGAGCCACGGCGCCAGCGCCGTCCTGGGCTCACGCGCCATGGGTTGTTGACAGGGGTTCCAGCGGGACGGATTCCCTGGGATGAGGCTATACCCGGGCATCTGGAGGTGGACTTGGTGCACCATTGCGGCCGCCGTGCGGGGGGAGAGTATGTGCATACCTTGCATCTGGTGGACATCGCCAGCGGCTGGAGCGAGATGGCTGCAGTGCTGGGGCGCAGCTATCTGGTGATGGAGGACGGGTTTCAGCGATGTGCCCTGCGCTTGCCCTTCTCCGTGCTAGAGATCCATCCGGACAATGGCAGCGAGTTCTTCAATGCGCATCTGATACAGTTCTTTGGAGAACTCTTCGCGGGCGCCCATCTCGCGCGCAGCCGCCCTTGGCAGAAGAACGACAACCGTTTCGTCGAGCATCGCAACGGGGCTCTGATCCGAGGCTGGGTGGGCCACGAGCGTCTGGACTCGGCAGAGCAAGCGCGGGCCCTGAACGCCTTCTATGAGAAGCTGCGTATCTACCATAACCTCTTCCAACCGGTCATGCGGCTGACGCACAAGACCTACGACCGCGAGACCTAGCGCGTCCGGCGCTACTGGGATAGGCCCCGTACGCTCTTCCAGCGCTTGCCGTCCTCGGGGGCCATGAGCGCAACAGCGGCCGATCAGCTGCAGCGACTCTGACCGAACCGATCCGCTGACCTTGCATCAGCAGCTGGAAGCGGACGTCCGCGTCCAGCCGAAGCCGCAGGGCCTCGAAGCCGGTCGG
>CAYOBT010000612.1:0-565 GCA_964402205.1 uncultured Anaerolineales bacterium | reverse complement strand
CGCCCTCTTCGCGCTCCCGAGTGCCCAGCCACGTCAGAGCGAGGATGTCTTCGCTACGCTGCTACCCAACCACCCGATGCACGCACCCACATCGCGAAAGGAGGAGGCCTCGCCCTCCGGTGACATTCTCAAATGATGGAACGAGATGCCCTCGGTGACGTTTTCATTTGATTGGACACAGAGGGTTTGCGCAAGCTGGACGCGCCTGCCCACGGGCGTGTCAGTGGTGACGTGTGGCGCAAGGCGGTGCGGGGTAGCTTGCACATGCTACGCGCCCCCCAGGCGTGGGCGCTGGACTTGGCAGACTTGGACGCGGCCAAGCGGAAGGGCGTGCGCTTGGTACACGTTCAAGACCTAGAGGCGCTGGCCCACCATTGGGCAGACGTGCAGACAATCGAGGCGCGGGGCTTTGACCTTGACCGTGGCTATGGCAGGCAACGTGGCTTGGCGCTAGTGGACTGGCGCCCGACCCGTGCGGCGGCCCTGAGACTTGGCCGTGACCTAGCGGCAAGCGAACCCGAACCCGCGGGCGTCCAGACGTCCCTATGGCAAGGGGGTGGCAGGT
>CAYOBT010000611.1:0-1826 GCA_964402205.1 uncultured Anaerolineales bacterium | reverse complement strand
GCTGGCCGTGGCGAGCGACAAGATCACGTCGGCCATGGTCGAGGCCATCGAGTTCCCGCATCTCTCGCAAAAGTACGGCGTGCAGGGAGTCCCGCGGTCTGTGTTCAATGAGGATACGCATCTAGAGGGCGCTGTGCCTGAGCCGCTGTTCGCGGCCAAGCTCATGCAGGCGGTTGGCAAGATGACACAGGCGGAATTCGAAGCCATGCTCCAAGGGATGCGGTAGGCTCTTTCGCGCGTGCTGGGCAAACTCGACGGGCCATCCACCTTTGCTGGGGGATTGGCCCGTCATTGGTTTTGCAGGCTAAGCAGCATCGGCCACGCGTTGACAGCTCTTCAGGGCGATCCTATCATCGCTCGCACTGTTGCTTTGAACTCGAATGCAAGGGGCAATGGGCATGTTCACAGCCTGGCTGCGCAAGGTTGCCAAAGTCATCCTCGATCCTCTGGCTGATGGCCTGGTTCGCTTGGGGCTCACCGCCAACGCGGTAACGATCGCGGGCTGTATCGGTACGATTCTCGTGAGCGTGTTTCTGGTGGCGCAAGGGCGCTTCTTCTGGGGCGGCGTTCTCTTTGCCTTGTCTAGCGCGGTCGATGCGCTGGATGGCACGCTAGCTCGACGGTCCAGTGGGCCAACGGCATTCGGATCTTTCCTCGATTCGGTGCTGGATCGCGTCTCCGAATCGGCGCTGTTGCTGGCGCTGGCGTGGTGGTATCTCGGCCAGGATCAACCTGTATATGTGCTGCTGGCATACCTCACGTTGGTGGGATCGTTGCTTGTCAGCTATACCCGTGCAAAGGCGGAATCGCTGGGCGTGGAGTGCAAGGTCGGGCTGTTTACGCGTGTTGAGCGGTGCATTGTCCTGGTGTTGGGGATGGTGCTGCATTTGACCGCGCCGATGCTATGGATTCTCGCGATTGGCGCATCCGCCACGGCACTGCACCGGGTGATGCACGTCCACAGTCGCAGCAAGGGCAAGCCACTGGCACCATAGCGCAGGGTTGGGAGTTTTGCAGAGTTGGCAGCTTGTGTTACAATGCGGACGTCCGTTCCATGGTGGGCGTAGCCGAGTGGTTAAGGCATCTGGTTGTGGCCCAGAAGACCGTGGGTTCGAATCCCACCGCTCACCCTGAGGGACCAGAGGCGGGCGCGTACAGCAGTGTGCGCTCCCGCCTTTGTCTATGCACGGGTTCGATAGTCGCATGCTATTCTCTCTTGTGCTAGACTTGGCTCAGGTAGCGAATTTGCGTAATGGAGGTCCTTGGTATGGATATCTGTGTGGTAGGCACTGGCTATGTTGGCTTGGTAACGGGAGCCTGTTTCGCGGATTTGGGTAACCGTGTCGCTTGCCTCGATATCGATGAGCGCAAGATCGACATGCTACATGGCGGCCAGCTGCCTATCTATGAGCCGGGCCTCGATGAGGTCGTCCAGCGCAATGTTCAGGCGGATCGCCTGTCGTTTACCACATCGTATCCCGAAGCTTTAAAGGATGCGCAGGTGGTGTTCATCGCGGTGGGAACACCGTCCGGAGTGGATGGCGAAGCCGATCTGCGCCACGTGAGGGCGGTCGCCGAGACTATCGCCGATACGGTAGACCACGAGGTCATCATCATCAACAAGAGCACGGTGCCTGTGGGCACGGGCGATTGGGTAGCCGAGATTATGCGCAAGCGCTCGGGCGACGGGCTGCGATTCTCTGTCGTCTCGAATCCCGAATTCCTTCGGGAGGGCAGCGCGGTCCATGATTTTATGCATCCCGACCGGATCGTGCTCGGTTCGGAGGATCGGGCCGCAGCGCAGTACGTGGCTCACCTCTATCTGC
>CAYOBT010000610.1:0-1830 GCA_964402205.1 uncultured Anaerolineales bacterium | reverse complement strand
TAGAAGGCGAATCCCACGAGAAGCCCGCCGATCGCACCGAGGCCACCCAAGACCGATTCGAATAGGTCCGCTGCAAAGAGAGGCACCAGAAAGGCGATGGAGACCAAGATGACGCCGATGGCCGAGACAATCGGAAAGACAACCAGCTCTTTATCGGCCTTGAGCACGGCCCAACTGGCTTTGATGAGTTCCCAACTGGCACGGATAGTGCGGAACATGAACCCCCTCCTTGTCTGTATGCGAGATGGTCGCTCGTACTAGGACGTTGTCTCGGAGCTTGCGCCAGGACGGATGACGGACTCTACCACGTGGAACACCTGGTAGGGCTCCATACCCGCCTTTTCATAGAGGCGCGTCGCACCCGTGAGGCTCTGCGTGTCCACGCCCAACGCAATGCTTGTCTTGCCGCGCACGTAAAAGGCGTGGATGGCATGTTGCAGCAACGCTAGGCCGATTCCCCTACGCCTCCAATGCCTGCGCACGCACAGCGAATCCACCCAGGCCATATGGGGATCCTCTGGCATACTGTTTCGGCAGAGAGCCATACCAACCACCTTGTCCCCGTCATAGGCGATGAACCAGTCCTCTGGTCGAAAGTCTGGTGCTTGCACCATCGCCTGAAAGCGTGCCAGCGAGTCTTCAAAGGGGCGCTCCACGTATCCCCAATGGTCGCGGAAGGCCTGGCGATTAGCCCAGCAGATGGCTCGCAGATCGTCGCCGCGTCGATAGGTGCGGACGCTGATGCCCACCGGAAAGGCCGGCGACGCAGGCGGACCCACTAGGCGCAGGATGAGCTCCTGGTAGTGACGCACGACTCTGAAGCCCAAGCCCTCAAACAACGGTACAGCGCGGGGATCGGCGCCGACGAGCTCGGAGCGAAGGACGACGCGCTTGCCGGCGGGTACGCGACGCGAGAGCTGGTCAGCGCGCTCCAGCGCCCACTGGACGAGCCGGGTCCCAATGCCGCGACCGGCGTGCTCTGGATGGACGGCTCCCCACAAGTCTAGCTGCGTGTAGGGAGCCGAGCCACCCACTTGCACCCAGGCGACCAGATCACCGTCAGCATAGCATGCGCGTGCGTCCTCAGAGAGGTCAAGGCCCGGTGCGCTGATGCGCTCTGCCAGATCGTCGACATCCTCGAGCGGACGACCACAGACGGCGTGCGCGTACGCGCCGTAGAGAGCGGCAAGCTCTTCGAGAGGCTCAGGCTTGGGCGGTTCCAGAGAGTATGGGCTCTCGTCTGCCATCTTGTCCCCTCCCAAGGCGGGGTGCCACCAATGGCATCGAGTATAGTCGGGCATGAGGCGGTTGGTCAATGTGAGGTGCTGTCGCTCAGCACGATGGCCGTGCTGTCCTGCACGATCCTAGCAGAGCCCGCAGGCTCTAGGCGGTCATGGGTGTCCTGGTCATACCAGCCTACGACCAGCTCGTACTGGGAATCCTCTGGAATCGCGAGCTCGATCCGGTCCACGACCACCTCGCCGGCCTGCCACTGTGTGGTGGGGCACGCCCAGTTGCAGGGGATGGCGTCTCGTTGCGCCAGGATCTCGCCAGTGTCCGGCGCGATGGCGTGGACGAACACCTTGTAGGATGCAGCAGGCGCTTGGAGAGTGCGCCAGTAGAGCGTCACGGCGATGCGCTCGGGACCTACGTTGATGTCATGGCCAAGGAGCGCGATCTCCTGGCCAAACACGACGTCATCCTCCATCGTCGGCGTTAGGGCGCCAATGGTGACAGCTCCTAGGCGTGCTGTCTTACCAAGCTCGGCATGCGTGTCCCTATCGACTAGGGTAACGGTAACGTCGTACGTTCCTGGTGCAAGGGCTAGGG
>CAYOBT010000609.1:0-1831 GCA_964402205.1 uncultured Anaerolineales bacterium | reverse complement strand
AGCAAAGGGCGATAGTGGAGGCAGCGGCGCGGCAGATAATGCGCGGATAGGGGGAGGGCATATCGTGGCAGGGTCGGAGGAATACAAGACGGACGAGCTCGAGCGCAGGTTGGCAAAGGTCGAGGGCATATTGGCCGAGAGCGAGGGCCTGCCGTTATCGGCAGAGGAGGTCCTGGTACGGCGCAGCGCCTTAGACCTGTATAACGCCGTAATGGAGGTGTGCCAAGCAGGGGCGACGGTGACCATCTCGGGGGCACGGCGACTCGAGGTCCGAGCCCAATACCCGGGCAAGTCGGCGGTCGCTTATGCAGAGAGTGGGGCGGATCTGGGCTGGGCGGCCTTGCGAGCGGCTGGGTGTTTGCCGGGGACCGATGAGTGAGAAGCGAACTTCAGCGCCACTGGCCGACCTTTTGGCGGGATTGCGAGAGCACGGGTGCTCCATCGAGCTGACAACGGCGCTCCACAAACAATGGTACCTCAAGGTCCACAACGAGGGCTTGGGGATGCGGCAGGCGTACTACTATCCGTCCCTGGCACGGGTGGCGGAGGCGGCTGAGACGTGGCTCGAGGTCATCGGCGCGATGGAGGCGGGGGCGGATGCCGACAAGTGAGAAGCAGCGGCGGCAGTGGGCGGACGCGGAAACGGGGCGGATGGTGGAGGAGCTGGGCCTGAGCATTCAAGACGCCCAGCGCATCGTCAACGACGTCCTCATGCTGGTGCCCCCGGGGGAGGATCCGGCAACTTACGAGATCCCCGCCTTGCAAGCGATGGCGGGGGCAGAGGTGACGGACGCCGACATCGAGGACGCGCGCGCGGACTGGTACGCGGACGATGACGTGCCAGCAGAGGATAAGCGACTGCTGGATGCCATGACGGAGGCGGAATGACGGATACAAACACCTTCCCGTTTGCAAAGGCGGACAGGTGCCCGGTATGCGGCAGGAACTACGTGCACCCGCGCTTTGTCCAGTGGCGTGGGGAGCAGTTCCTAACGTGGCTTTGCAACGATTGCGGAGCCAAGTGGAATAGCGAGACGGCCCCAGAGCGCGAGGACGAGGTGACAGACGCAACGGCGGAGGCTCTCGCGGCCGTGTTGGCCGAGCTAGTGGAGGCGGGGAACAACCTTGCCTTTGTTGCGGGGACAGCGCTCAACACGCGAGAGCGTTGGGTCAAAGCAGCGCAGTCCTTGCATGACTGCGTTGGCGATGTCCTCAGTATCCCATTCTCCCCAGACGTGTTGCGGCAGCGGGCCGAGGAGGAATAGGGGCGAGTGGCGCTCAGGGGCTATGTGTGGGTCAAGGCGGCCAAACGGTATCGGCGGATAGCCACGGGGCGGTACGTGTCGCGCGCGGATATCCTGAAGAAACTGGACCGCAGCATCAACTCGCGTGACATCCGCATCCAGGGGCACGTGGTCGCGGCGATGGAAGGGCGGATCAGCCCCAACAGCTTCCAGGCGATGGAGAAACTGCTCCTCAAGCGACAGGCCTTGCAGAGCATGGCGCTCGCGGTCGGGGGGTGGGATCAGATGGGGCCGCGGCAGTACGGCCAAGTCGGGGCATTGCTGCGCAGGCAGTACGGCCAGCTCGCGGCGTTGACAGAAGACATCCGCAACCAGGAGGTGACGCCTGCGCAGGCCTTGAACCGTACCCACCGCTATATGGGCGAGACGCGGTCCCTGGCGTTGACGACGGAGCGCGAAAACCAAGCCCCGCCCCGTGGGGGATACGTGCGGATCGAGCGGCGGATCTTGGATCCGGCAGCCGCTCACTGCGCACAGTGCCCGGAGTATTATGCGCAAGGGTGGCAGTTGGCAGGCACGCTGCCGAC
>CAYOBT010000608.1:0-1839 GCA_964402205.1 uncultured Anaerolineales bacterium | reverse complement strand
CTCCAGGGCCACGTTGGATACGCGAACGGCCAGGCTGCCCGCTCTGGCGCAAGGTGCAGTGCCGATCCACGTGATCCCGTTCACTGCATCCTCGGCGGCAACCTGCTCGTGGAGATCGTCCGCGCTACCGGATGCTGCGTCATGCTTGAGGGCCTGACGCCAGACGTCCCATCCGTAGGCCCAGAGCAAGTCCGACTCTGCGCGCGCTACGGCGTCGTGAGCGGCTCGAAGGCTCTCGAGGGGCTGCTGTTCCACAGCATAGCCACGATCCTCCAGGACCAGCCTCGTGAGCTCGCCCAGTGCCTCCTGTTCGCTACCTGGATACATGGCCAGCCTGACCGTTCCAAGGGGCTCTTGGGAGGCGCAAGCAGCGGTCAAGGCCGAGGCGCACAGGACCAGCAGGGCTAGGACAGTCTTCCGCATAGGCCTTTGCTCAGGCCGCTTTCAGCAGGTACCGCGTGGCCACAACGTGGTCCGCAAGCGCGATACTCCCGCTGCTAAGGTCGCGAAGCTCTGTCGATAGGGACGCCAGGAAAGCCTTGGGCACAGCAAGCGTCACACTGATCTCTTGGGCAAAGGCTTCATCGAGTATGCGCGCGCTGTGGCGCTCGATCTGGTGGCGCAGAAGGCCGTACAGTGGATAGGGAACGCGGATCTCTGCGACGGTGTGCAGCACCTTGGTCGCTAACGGAGCATGGTCGATGGCCGCCCGTGCCGCACTCCCATATGCTCGTACCAGCCCCCCGGTGCCCAGTTTGGTGCCACCAAAGTAGCGTGTCCCGACCACAACCGCCTCGTAGAGATCAGCGCCGGCCAACATCGACAGCATGGGCCTTCCGGCTGTGCCGCCGGGCTCGCCATCGTCGCTAAAGGCCACCTGGGGCTGGGGCGTGCTAGGGACGCGGTAGGCCCAGGCGTTGTGGGTAGCATCTGCGTAGCGCTGGCGCATCTCATCCACAAAGGCCGCTGCAACTTTGGCATCTGCAGCAGGCGCCAACGTGCCGATGAACCGAGATCCCTTGATGACAAGCTCGGCCTGGCTAGTGCCTTGTGGCACGAGATAGCGATCCATCACCTTCAGTTGCCTCCTGGGTCGGAACCTGCAGGCTATTGTAGAAACCGCATCGGGGGGTGTCAATCGGGGTTGTTGGAGATGCGAGCCTTTGCGCTATACTCTGCGAGGACCTTTCCCCATCGTAAGGATGCAGGCATGACGAGAGTCAAAGTAATTGTCAACCCCCTTGCGGGACGCGGGCACGCAGCGCAAGTGGCTCCAGAGATCGAGCGAGAGCTACAGAAGCTGGGCGTTGCTTTCGATCTCGTCCAGACGCGGTACGCGGGTGAGGCCATCGATCTAGCTCGTCAGGCAGCCAAGGATGGCTACCCTGTCGTGATGGCCGTCGGCGGCGACGGCACCACCCATGAGGTGGTGAATGGGCTACTGCGTGATGGCGCTATGGGGCCAGAGACGTGCTTGGCCTGTATGCCTGCGGGTTCGGGCAACGATTTCGCGCTGATGAATGGGGCCGTCGCCGACGTGAACGCGGGATGCAGGCAGCTCGTGGATGGCCACGAGCGCTCCATCGACGTGGGACGCCTGACGGTGGACGGCAAGTTCGCACGCTACTTTGACAACGTGGTGGGCATCGGATTCGATGCTCTGGTGGCGCGCGAGACGCATCACGTCAAGCACTTGCGCGGGGCAGCGCTATACGTGCCCGTGGTGCTCAAGACGACCTTCCTGACCATGCGCCCACCCTGGGTCCGCATTGCGTACGATGACCGCGTCATAGAGACGCGCGCGCTGATGACCGTCATAGCGAATGGACCCCGTGAGGG
>CAYOBT010000607.1:0-1840 GCA_964402205.1 uncultured Anaerolineales bacterium | reverse complement strand
AATCCACTTGACCAGCTCGACGACGATCATCACAACAGCGCTGAGCACCAGGCTAAAGAGGAACTGCCGCCAGCTGAGCGCCGTGGTGCCAAAGATATCCTGCATGAACGGCACATAGATGACCGCGATCTGCAGCAGGAAGGTCAGCGCGATAGCCCCCAGCAACGCCGGGTTGGTGCCAATGCCCAGTTGCAGCAGCGTCAGGCGATCGGAGCGGATGGCCAGCGCGTTGCCCATCTGCGCCAGGCACAGCGTCGTAAAGACCATCGTGTGCCACACGTCGCCCTCCAGGTGGAACCCTAGCAGGAACTCGTCCAGCAGCCCTGGCAGTAGGGCGACGATGCCCATCAGCGGGCCGACCCACAGGATGTAGGAACCGAGGCCTCGCGCCAAGACGCTCTCGCTTGGCGGATGGGGATTACGGTCCATGGTATCGGGCGCGGCGGGCTCGACACCCAACGCCAGGCCCGGGAGGCCATCGGTGAGCAGGTTGATCCACAGGATCTGCAGGGCGTTCAGCGGGATACCGAGCCCCAGGAAGGGCGCCAGCAGCATCACCAGGATCTCGCCCACGTTGCTGGACATGGTGTACTTGACGAACTTGCGGATGTTCTCATAGATGGTGCGGCCCTCTTCCACAGCGTGGACGATGGTCGCAAAGTTGTCGTCCAGCAGCACCATATCCGACGCCTCTTTGCTGACGTCGGTGCCGGTGATGCCCATGGCGACGCCGATATCCGCGCGCTTGAGAGCGGGTGCGTCGTTGACGCCGTCGCCAGTCATGGCCACGACCTGCCCCAGGTCCTTGAGAGCTTCGACGATCTTGACCTTGTGCTCGGGGCTGACCCGCGCATAGACCGAGACCTGGCCCACCACGTCATCCAGCTCGTCCACAGACATCTTGGCAAGCTGCTGCCCAGTGATGACCTGCCCGTTGCTGCCCGAATCCTCGGCGATGCCCAGATCGCGTGCGATGTGCAACGCCGTCAGCGGGTGATCGCCCGTGATCATGACCGGGCGGATGCCAGCGGTGCGGCACTGGGCAACGGCCGCGCGTACCTCCGGACGAGGCGGGTCGATCATGCCCGTGAGCCCCACAAAGATGCCATTGCGCTCCAGGGCGTCCTCATTCTCCTCGTCGGGAAGCTCATCCATGAGCCGCATCGAGACACCCAGCACGCGCATGCCCTCTTGGGCCAGGCTATCATTCGCCTTTTCGATGCGGGCGCGCCAGTCGTCGCTGATGGGCTCGACCTCGCCCTCGTTCCAGACGCGGTCGCACATGGCGACCAGGCTATCCACCGCGCCCTTGGTAAAGCCGACATACCTGCTCTGGGGAATGCATTCGGGGATGCGGCGGACAGCCTCTTGGTTGGATTCCTGCGGCTTGCGCGCCACCCGGTGCACGGTGGTCATGCGCTTGCGTTCCGAGGTGAACGGCACCTCGGCTACGCGCGGCATGAGCTGCTCCATCTCGCTCTTCCACATGCCCAAGCGCGCGGCAGCCACGACCATGGCGCCCTCGGTGGGATCGCCCACCGAGTGATAGCCGCCCGACCCATCGTCATCACGCTCCAGCGTGGCGTCGTTGGCCAAGGCGGCGCCGGCCAGCAGCAGCGCGATGTCCGGATCAGGGTCCGCGATGGGCCTATCGTCGGGGCTCAAGGTGGCGCCAGAGCGCTCCATGCGCTCGCTCAGGTCCAACCTGCCGCCGGCGACGTCGAGGATGGTGACCGTCATGCGGTTCTCGGTCAGGGTGCCCGTCTTGTCGGAGCAGATGGTGGTGACCGAGCCGAGCGTCTCGACGGCGGGTAGCTTGCGGATGAGGGCGTTACGCCTG
>CAYOBT010000606.1:0-1841 GCA_964402205.1 uncultured Anaerolineales bacterium | reverse complement strand
CCCAGGGTTGTGCCGGCTCTCCCAGAAGCAGTTTTGGGACCAGATAGGCGACTCCGACTAGCACTAGGCCAACCGCGATGCGTCCGATTGCCTGCGTGGGTCCTCCTCGCGGTGCAAAGCGCCCGGCGCGGGCGTTCAGCGCGAACCCAATACCCATGCCCAAGAGGGCTCCCGTGGTGGTGGTAGTCTCCTCTAGGGGCAACAGCAACGTAAGCGCGATGGGGATGACGATGGCAAGGGCAAGATGGGTTCCCAATCCACGGCTCGCCACCCAGCCGTCCACTGGCTCGACCAAGGCTTCGTGAAGCAGGTAGATGGAGAGGCCGAGGAACCAGCCCACGAGCACGTCTTGGGGATAGTGCACCCCCAGCACAACCCGCGATATGCCAATCAGTACCACAAGTACCCCGGACAGCGCGGTGAACCAGCGCCTACGGACGATGGACGCGAGCATCGGCCAGGTAGATGCCGCGAGCTGCGCGTGGCCACTCGGAAAGGCATAGTAGCTGGCGCTTACCTTGCCAATGACCTCACCAGAGACAACAAAGGGACGCTCAATGGCCAAGAGCCCCTTGGCCGCCGTATTGACATAAGCAGATGCCAGTACCAATACAGCGAGTTGCATGCCCGGTACAGGCCGCATCCAGTACACGACTGGCAGCAACACCAGGAAAAAGTAGGTGCTACCAAGATAGGTGATGAGCCGCATGATCAGATCCAGCCATGCCGGGCTGGCTTGCTGGATGGCGACGATCACGCGAATGTTCCACGGCAACCAAGATAGAAGGGCCTCGCGCATGCGTTACGCTCCTAGGCCCGTCTTCAGGATAGCCACGTCGTAGGGCGCGAGAGGGACGCTCCCGCGTATCACAACGTCCGCGAGCAGATCGCGGTAGCTGCCCGCTATGGGAACGGACTGCGATTCGCCCGTGTGGTTGAGTAGGAAGAGAAATCGCTGGCCCGCCTTGTCGCGTGCAGCGACCTCGACGCCTGCTGGCTTGTCTTGGAGCAAGGGTACGATGCCCGCTTGTTCAGTGGCCCAGCGCGCCAGGGCATCGGCCAAGTCCTGGTCTGGGAGGACGCCGACGTAGGTTGCTGTGCCTGTCCCCACGTGATGGGTCGTAATGGCCGGCTCACCTTCGTAGAAGGTGCCCGTGTAGGTTGCCAGCGTCCTGGCACCGCGGGGTTTGAGGATATCTGCCCAGGTGTGCCCGGCGGCATGGTCGCCGATGTACTCTGCCTCCTGGGCAAAGGCAACGCGTACCGATGCCTTGGAGCCGAGCGCGTCATATTCGGCTACCTCCACGCCGCACAGATCTGCCAGCAATCCTGGCAGTGGCTGGTTCACTACGCGATTCGCCATGTCCTTGACGCCACTGCGAGCACCAAGGATCAGATGCCCACCCTGCCGGACGAATGCATTGAGCGATTCGGCGTAGACGTCCGATACCACATGGAGCGTCGGGGCCACGACTAGCGCATAGCGACTCAAGTCGGCATCCGGAGGCACCACATCCAGCGGTACACCGAGCTTGTGCAGCGCGCGGTAGTATGTCAGCCAGAGCTCATTGTAGCTTAGGCCGTACGCGTTAGGCTGCAAGCGAAGCGCCCATCGGTCATCGTAGCTCAGGATGATCGCCGCGGCCTTGGGAGGCATGGCGTCCTGCAGTCCGTCCTGAAGACGACGCACCTCGGCGCCCATGCGGGCGATCTCGTCGTAGCGGCGTCCAGGCCGGCCGTGGTGATCCAGGATGCCGTGCCACCATTCCTCGACGCCTGCCCGACACGTGCGCCAGCGAAAGTACACGATGGCATCAGCTCCGTGGGCCATGGCCTGGTAG
>CAYOBT010000605.1:0-1844 GCA_964402205.1 uncultured Anaerolineales bacterium | reverse complement strand
GCAAGCGATCGCCTAGGGGCGCGCATCCGTGCCTACCGCCGCGCTCATCGAGAAGCCACCAGTCGCGTTACCGGCTTTATCGGGGAACTGATGGGCGCCATCCAAGCCATCCAGGTCAACCGTGCCGAGGAGAACGTCCTGGCCAGGTTCAGCGCCCTCAACGAAAAGCGGCGCAACACGGCCCTGAAGGACGTGCTCTGCATTCAGGCGATCCGCTCGACGAACGACGTGGTCATCAGCGTCAGCACGACCGCAATCTTGCTGCTGGCTGCCACCAGGATCGGTGCCGGCAGCTTTACCTTGGGCGACCTGGCTCTCTTTACGACCTACCTGGAGCAGCTCACCTGGCTCATGCACTATGTGGGGGACATGATCGCTCGGCACAAGCGCGTCTCTGTCTCCTTTGACCGGCTCTCTGCCTCCATGGAGGGCGCCGGCAAGGACGCCTTGGTCGCGCCCCAGCCAGTTTACCTCCGTGAGCCCGTACCCACGTGGCAGCCGCCCCATCAAGCCCATCCCCAGGTGCTGCGCCGCCTTCAAGTCCGCGGCCTCTGCCACCGCTATGACAACGAACACGGCGTACAGGACATTGATCTGGATATCGAGGGCGGATCGCTGACCGTCATCACGGGCGAGATCGGCTCTGGAAAGACCACCCTACTGCGCGCGCTGCTAGGCCTGCTCCCTCGCGAGGCCGGCGAGATCCGTTGGAATGGCTCGCCCGTCGCCGATCTCGACGCCTTTATGGTGCCGCCGCGTGTGGCCTACACGCCCCAAGTGCCCAACCTAGTCAGCGAATCGCTCCGCGACAATATCCTGCTTGGCCGTGACAGCAGCAGAGAGGACCTGGACGCCGCCATCCAGTCCGCCGTGCTCGACCAGGACCTAGACGAGATGCCGGACGGCCTGGAGACGCTCGTTGGGCCGCGCGGCGTACGTCTCTCGGGCGGGCAGCTCCAGCGCGCAGCCGCCGCGCGCATGTTCGTGCGACAAGCCTCGCTCCTCGTCATGGATGACCTCTCCAGCCGACTGGACGTCGTCACCGAGCTGACGCTCTGGGAGCGCCTGTTTGCCCTGCGCAGCGAGGGCTACCGACCCACCTGCCTGGTGGTGACGCACCGTCGGCCGGTGCTCCAGCGCGCCGATCGGATCATCGTTCTCAAGGATGGCCGCGTTGAGGCGCAGGGGACGCTGAGCGAGCTGCTCGATACGAGCGCCGAGATGCGCCGGCTATGGCACCGCCACGAGACGGCGACCCAACCCATGGCAGAGACGGAGGCCATGCCCGCCATGCCCTGACACGCTGCTCGCCATCCCGACACCGACGCCCCTGGGACGCCCTCTCAGGGGCGTTTCGCATGCCAGCGATGATCCCCACTGGTGCGGCGCCCCGCCGTCGACTCTGCTCTCTTGACACCCAGCCGCGATTGCCTATCCTAAGGCTTGCCTAAGCATTTTGGTGATCTAGTCTAAGGTCTGTATAATGTCCAGCGACATGAACGCACTCAGCGACAGCATGCAGATGTATCTCGTGAGCATCGCCCGCCTCCGGCAGGGGGACGAGCCCGTGCCCCTCTCGCTGATGGCCGACGCGTTGGATGTCTCGCCCGTCTCGGTCAACGAGATGTGTCGCAAGCTCCAGGACCTCGACCTCGTCATCTACCGCCCCTACAAGGGGGCCACCCTCACCGAGGATGGCGAACGCCGGGCCCTGGCCATCCTGCGCCGCCATCGGCTATGGGAGGTCTTTCTCGTGCGCGAGCTCGGCTTTGCCTACGACGAGGCCCATGATGTCGCCTGCGACCTGGAGCACGCGACACCGGCCCGCCTCGCCGAGCGGCTGG
>CAYOBT010000604.1:0-1846 GCA_964402205.1 uncultured Anaerolineales bacterium | reverse complement strand
CTGCTCGAACCCTACTTCACCGGCTCGCACGCCGCGTGGGCCCGTGGCTATGCTGCCCATAGCGCGCATCAAGTCACGCTGCTCAGTCTGGAGGGCCGCTTCTGGAAGTGGCGCATGCACGGTGGCGCCGTCACATTGGCGCGCCGCTTCCACGAGCTGCAGAGCCGCCCGGACATCATCCTGGCCACCGACATGCTGGATCTCACGACCTTTCTGAGCTTGACACGTGCCCGCACACATGGGACCCCCGTCGCGCTCTACATGCACGAGAATCAGCTCACCTACCCCACGCGCCCCGGGGAAAAGCGCGATCTGCACTATGGCTTTGTCAACTATGCCTCGATGCTTTCTGCCGATGCCGTCCTATTCAACTCGCGCTACCATCTGGAGAGTTGGTTTGCCGAGCTGCCGAACCTCCTCAAGCATTTCCCTGATTACAACGAGCTACCATCGGTGGCGGAGCTACGCCAGCGTGGCCGCGTGCTGCACCTTGGTCTAGACCTACACCCGTTCGCTGCAGCAGACCCAGTGCCCTGTCGCCAGGGACCACCACTCATCGTCTGGAACCATCGCTGGGAATATGACAAGGGCCCTGCTGCCTTCTTTGAGGCGATGGTCGCGTTGGCGGAAGAGGGATCGAGCTTTGAAGTGGCCATTCTAGGGGAGCGCTTTGTTCGCGTGCCGCCTGTCTTTCAGCGGGCACGGCGAAAACTCGGGGAGCGCGTCGTCCAGTTTGGCTATGCAGAGAGCCGCGCGGAGTATGCCAGATGGCTGAAGCGCGGCGATCTGGTCGTGAGTACAGCGCTGCACGATTTCTTTGGAGCCGCAGTAGTAGAGGCCTTGGCGGCCGGTTGCTGGCCCATCCTGCCGCGTCGTCTGAGCTACCCGGAGCTCATCCCGGCTGCGCTTCACGAGAGATGCCTGTACGATGAGGGAGAGCTCGTGCAAAAGCTGGCGCATGCCATCGAGCAGATCGACGCGCTACGCCGAGATCCAGGTCGCGATGCGCTACGAGAGGCCATGCTAGCCTACGATTGGCAGCGCATGGCCCCGCGCTATGATGCGGCGTTGGAGGAGCTGCTCTAGACCATCTCCTCTGAGAAGATCAACTCGCCAAACCGGCCCGGCGTGTGGAACGTATCCCGGTACACGGGCGACCAGGCAGAGAACTCGTCGCCGTCCTCGGCGCGATCGATGCGATAGAGATTGCCATGCCACACATCGCCCTGCTGCGGTGGTACGTGCGGCGCCGTCATGAGGTCGCCCAACGGCAGCGCCATCTCCACGGTCCAACGGGCATCGCGTGTGCCGCGTCGCTCAGGATCGCCATCTACCTTGACGGCCGTCTTGAGCCCGTCGCTCTGCCAGCTCCAGAGCTGCTTCCAACGATCGTCACGATTCAGCATAAAGAGATCCAGCACCGTGTTGCGCGGGGACACTTCGATCTCCACATAGCCAATGCCATCGCGATCGGCGTCCAGGAACAGCTCCACGACCTCCTCGTCATAGATGGGATCGCCGCGGCGAGTCATCGTTCCCCAGATGTCGCGGTCCTCGCAGACCCAGCTCGCATAGAGGTGCCCCTCGTCCCACAGAAGGCGTGCCACCGTTGGTTGGCGTGGCTCTCCACCGTGCCGGGCCTCGCGCAAGGCGATCGCCGGTGCCGCCCGCCACGCGGGCTCGTTCAGCGCACCATCGATGGTCAGCGGCGCATCGACACGGTGGATGACATAGCGCGGTGTTTCGACCATCTCTCGTCTCCCATTCGCACATAACGCTCGCTTCACAGGCGATAGACGCCGATCAGGTTGCGCTCCTCCTCGCCCTCGACCGAGGCTACGACTTC
>CAYOBT010000603.1:0-1847 GCA_964402205.1 uncultured Anaerolineales bacterium | reverse complement strand
CGTCGCCAACACGTCCAGATCGCCCACCGTCTCTTTACGGCGCCGATAGCTGCCCGCTACCTCAACACGGCCCACCCCCTCGATCTCCTCCAGGTAGGCCACCAAGGGACGCGCCATCTCCTCTGCCACATGCAGGGAGGTGCGCTCGTCGCCAAGCGCCTTTCGCTCCAGCTCCTTGAGGATCTTGGCCTGCGTCTTTGGCCCAAGGCCTCGAAGCTCTTGGATCCTGCCCGCGCGACCGGCATCCTCTAGTTCCTCCAGGCTGGTGATGTTCAGTTCCTCATAGAGCTGCTGTACCCGCTTGGGTCCCAGTCCCTCGATCCTGAGAAGCTGCGACAGGCCCGGCGGCGTGCGCTGCTCGATCTTCTGCAGCTGCTCCAGGCCGCCCGTCTGTATGATCTCCTCGATCTTTGCCGCGAGGTCCTCGCCCACGCCGGACAGAGCGCTCAGGTCTTCGCCTTGGCCAACCATGTCGGCCATGGCGCGCGGATAGCCGCGGATGGTGCGCGCCGCCTTGCGGTAAGCGCGCACTCGGAACTGGTTCGCTCCCTCGATCTCAAGCAGGTCGGCCACCTGTGTCAGTAAGTTGGCTATTTCTGAGTTATGTATGGGCACCGCTAGCGCCTCCTGGCTTCTGGCTCGCAGCTTGCTGCTTATGCCAACGGTCCAAGATCGCGAGCACCTCACGGTCGGGCACGTCGCGCCAGTGCTCGTAGACCTGGGCTACGGCGCGAAAGCCGTGCGGTGTGGTTAGGATCACGAGGCGGTCTGCCAACGTGTCGATGGCGTGCGCTACGCGGCGTCCCGCTACAGGCACAGCGACAACCAGTTCGGCCGCTCCGCGGTTCTTGCACATCGCGATGGATGCGCGCATGGTTGAGCCCATGGCGATACCGTCGTCGACCAGGATCACTCTCCGTTGCGTGATCTCGGGCAGAGGGCGACCGTCGCGCAGGACACGCACGCGCCGCGCAATCTCCGCTTTTTGCTGCGCGACGATCTCGTCGATGATGGCAGGCGGGAGCGCGCTGGCCGCACCGGGGTAGATGAAGCGGCTCCCATCCTCGGCAATGGCTCCAAACCCTGCCTCGGGATTGTGGGGGAGGGGCAGCTTGCGCGTCACCAGGATCGAGAACTCGGCGTCCAGGTAGGTTGCCACCTCGTACCCGATCTCGACTCCGCCACGCGGAATGGCCAAGACAACGGCATCCTGGCCGCGATACAGCCGTAGCGCCCGCGCGAGCTGCCGGCCAGCGTCCTTCCGATCGCGGAACATCCTGTCTATCTCAAAGCCCCCACTTTGCTCTTCCGGCACAGGCCAAGGTATGCCTTGGGCTGGATTCTGGCTTACAAGGAGCTCGCTTTGCCGATCACGGGGCATGCAGGCTTCTGGTAAGCCCCGTAGGCGCTTTCCAGCAGGCCACTATGACGGACTCACTCGCACCCATGCGTCCCATGGTTCGACTCGACATAACTTTTCCTGTATCCATTGTACCACTATGGGGTGCGGATCGCCAGTCGATGCGGTGCCTTCGACCGGGTTGCCGTGCGCAGAGCCACCACGTGGAGTCTTGCGCCACAGGTAACGGTGGACGTAGCAGGGAGCGTGGTCCTCTGCAGCACGTCTTGAGGGCTTGTTGGGGGAGCTGTACCGGGGTCGCGTGGCGCTTTTCTGACATCGTCACGAGGGGGCGAGCGAGCTTTTGCGAGGCAAAGCCAGGGTTCCGCAGGTTGCTGCTAGCCAGCCGATCCCGTGGGACGCGGAGACGGGGCGATCTGGCCACTGCCTGCATCCGGTGGCCATGTGGCTCGCGTCGCGATGCACCGATCAGGCATCTGCATCGCAC
>CAYOBT010000602.1:0-1853 GCA_964402205.1 uncultured Anaerolineales bacterium | reverse complement strand
GGCGGTGAGTGGAGAGCAAGCCCCCGAAAGCATTCTTCATGGCCCCCGTCGTGGTGGTATAGATGTGGCACTTGACGGTGGGTAGGTGGACGATGCTCTTTCCAAAGAAGAAATCGGGCAAGTGGATGCCCTTCGGATAGACGCGCGGCAGCGCGCTGAGCTCTGCCTGGGGCTCGTAGGGCACCCATCGCATGTCGGTACCCTGAAAATTATAGAGCACGGGGATGTTATGCCGACGAAAGATCGGCACATAGTTGTTCAGGTCCTCGCCCTTGAAGGTGTCAATCACCACCGTCTTGTTCTGCACGCAGACCTGCTTGTCATAGCCGCGCTGTTTGAGCGCAAGGATCGTTCCCTCGAGCTGCCACGGCGTCGTGTTGGCGCCAGGGAACGGATAGTGCCAAGAGATGTTGTCCTTGAGGATGACAGTGGTGTCTTTTGGCAGGTAGCTCTCGACGCCTGCCATCTCCATGAGACGGTCATAGTCTTCTAGCACCGTATCTGGCTGAGTTCGAAGGATAGCGACAGTTGCCCGCATGATCGTCTCCTTAGCGTGGGAGGGGCTCTGGCCTGCAAGACCTGTGGCAGGGGCCCATGTATGCTTGTATCATTTCCATCCGATTCTAGGGCGCTCCGGTCCTCTGGTCAAAGCGCGGGCTGCAGCCCATCATTGGGCGTTGCGAGCTGCTGGTGGCCATGGTAGAATCGTCGCGATGTCTCGATCGGATCGCAAGTTGGAGGAGGAGTGGCTTCATGAGAGAGCAGATTACCGCTGCCAAGGGTGCCAAGCCAGCGGGACCGTATTCGCATGCCATCAAGTGCAGCGGAATGTTGGTATTCGTCTCAGGGCAAGGACCGTTCCACCCAGAGACAGGCGAGATGCCAGACACGTTCGAAGGGGCGGCGCGCCAGACGCTCGAGAATGTCAGGATCATCGTGGAGGCGGCGGGGGCGACCATGGCGGATGTCGTCAAAGTCCATGCCTATCTTCGCGATATGGATGACTTTGCAGCGTTCAACGAGGTCTACAAGAGCGTCTTCAGCGACCCCTATCCGGCACGCACGACCGTGCAGTCCGATCTCAAGTTCCCCATCGAGGTCGATGCCATCGTCGTTCTGCCGGAAGAGTAAGGAGACTAGGCAAGCTCGTCGCGTCGGATCTCCATCTGGACGGCGAGGTTGCCCGGCTTGTAGCCGCTGAGGACGAAGCGTTCTGCCGCGCGCTGATCTCCCTGGGCATAGGCCTCGATCAGGCGCGGCACATCCTGTTCGAGGATGTGCCGCCTGATATCAGCGTCGACGAGACGGGCAGCAAGGCTACGGAGGGCATTGACCGTCTCTTGCAGCCACTGGTCAGTGAGGCCGGCTCCTGGGAGGAGCGCCACCTGCAGGTCCTCAAAGCCAAGGTCCTGCAGAACGACCGCGGTTCGCTTGAGATCGACCGACAGCGAGACAGGGCGCTCCATGATGCGCCCCAGCATCCGCGTGATCTCGTTGCGCTCTCGCCATGCGGCGTTGTAGGGCATATCCGTGGGCTCGACGAGGTCGGCAATACGGAATCTGCCGCCGGGGACCAAGACCCGCCATAGCTCGATGAGAACGGGCCGGAGATGAGCCTCTGGTACATCGCGGAGCGTTCCGATGTAGACGGCCAGATCCGCTGTCTCGGGTCGAAGGGGCAGATGTTGTATCTGGGCTTGACACGCAGATGCCCACGTCGCTGACGTCAGGGCGGCGAGGCTCTGTCGCTCCCAAGACGTGACGAGGAGGGTCCCTCCTGCCAGGGCGATTTCCTCGGCTAGTGAAGAGAGTAGCTGGCCCGATCCTGAGCCTATGGCCAGGGTGACGCCAGA
>CAYOBT010000601.1:0-1854 GCA_964402205.1 uncultured Anaerolineales bacterium | reverse complement strand
CGGTCGCTCGCCATCACCGATCACAATGGCCTCTATGGCGCGGTGTGCTTTGCCCACGCGGCCCAGGAGCGCGGCATCCACCCCGTAATCGGCGCCGAGCTCACCCTTGAAGACGGCCACCACCTCGTCCTCCTAGCCGAGAACCAGTCGGGCTATCACAACCTATCCGCGCTGATCAGCCGGTCGCAGTTAGCTCATAGCAAGGGCCAGGCTCGCACCAAGCTATCCTGGGTGCGTGAACGCTCGCAAGGCCTTATTTGTCTGACGGGATGCCGACATAGCCCCGTCGCTGGACGTCTGCTGGATCGCGACCAAGACGGTGCCCTCGCCGCTCTCCAACAGCTCCTAAGCATCTTTGATCCCCAACATCTCTACGTCGAACTGCAGAACCACCTCCGCCCGGGAGACCGCACGCTGGTGGCCGAGCTGGCTCAGCTCGCCAAGGAGGTGGGGCTCGCGTGCGTGGCGACGAACAATGTCCACTATGCCGAGCGGCGGGGCCACCATTTGCAGGATGTGCTCGTTGCCATTCGGCACAACGCGGCCTTGCCCGAGGCGCGGCGCTGGCTCTATCCCAATTCAGAGTATGCGCTCAAGTCGGCGGGCGACATGGCACAGCTCTTTGAGGGATATGAGGATGCGGTCGCGCGAACGGTGGCGATCGCGGAACGGTGCCAGGTGGAGCTCGCGTTTCGCGACAAGGCGCTCCACCCCTTGCCCGATACGGGCGACGTATCACCGGATGAGCGGCTGGAGCAGCTCTGCCGCGAGGCGCTCCCGAGGCGCTATCCGGACAGATCGCCGCAGGCCGAGCGCCAGCTGGCCCACGAGCTGGATGTGATCCGGCATGTGCAACTTGCCGGCTATTTCCTGCTGGTTTGGGATATCGTCCGCTATGCGCAAAGGCATGGCTGGTTAGCCCGTGGAAGGGGATCGGCCGCGAGCTCTATCGTGGCGTATCTGCTGGGCATCACCAACGTGGATCCCATCGCGCACGACCTGTTCTTCGAGCGGTTTCTGAGCGCCGAGGCCCGCGTCATGCCCGACATCGATCTAGACCTCGGCGCCCGCCATCGCGAGGAGGTCATCCAGTACATCTACCAACGCTACGGCGAGGAGCATGTGGCCATGGTCTGCAACTATGTGACCTACCGCCAACGCAGCGCCGTCCGTGATGTCGGTAAGGCTCTCGGCATGGCGCCGGATACGGTGGACACCCTTGCCAAGCAGCTCACGTGGCCCTATCGCACCACCATCGCCGAAGCGATGAGCCAGCAGCGCGCCCTCGCTCAGAAGATGCCCTCTCGCCTGTCGGCGCGCCTATGGGCGCGCTTTCTCCAACTCTGCGAGGCCATCCAGGGGCTGCCGCGCCACCTCAGCATTCACGTGGGCGGCATGTGCATCACGGCAGCCCCTCTGCACGAGATTGTGCCGCTGGAGCGGGCGACGATGCCTGGCCGAGTGGTGATGCAATGGGACAAGGACGCGATGGAGGATGCCGGGCTTATCAAGATCGACGTGCTATCGCTGCGGACGCTTTCCGCCATCGAGGAAGCGCTGGATCTGATTGAAGGGCATCACGGGAAGCGCGTGGACTTGGAGACGCTGCCACTGGACGACCCCACCGTATACCAGCGTCTCTGCAAGGCGGATACCATCAGCACGTTCCAGGTAGAATCGAGGGCGCAGCAGCAGGCGTTGGCCAAGATGCAGCCGCGCACGTTTGCAGACCTTGTGGTGGAGGTAGCGCTGATCCGTCCGGGGCCTCTGCAGGGAAACATGGTCCACCCCTTCTTTCGACGGCGGATGGGCCGCGAGCCAGTAAGCTATGCGCATCCGCTGCTGGAGCCGATT
>CAYOBT010000600.1:0-1857 GCA_964402205.1 uncultured Anaerolineales bacterium | reverse complement strand
TCCTCCTAGCATTATGCGGGTGAAGCTATAGACAATCGCCTAGGTGCCCCGATCGAGTACCATCGCGCGAATGGGGTGATTCTTTCTCAGTACGAGTCTACTCATGCTGTCAAGCACGCGCCTGCGCTAGCCCTTGACACCGGTGATCACGATTCCTTGGATGAAGAGACGTTGCGCAAAGAAGAAGAGCAGCACGCACGGCAGGATCGTCACAAGCGAGGCGGCCATGAGTAGGTTCCACGCGGTAAGGCCGTACATGCCAGTGAAACGACTCAGCCCCAGCGTCAGGGTCCAGTTGTCGTTGCTGTTCAGGTAGATGAGCGGCCTCATAAAGTCGTTCCAGTTGAACATGAAGGTGAAGATGACGACGGTAGCCAGCGCCGGCTTGGACATGGGAAGGTAGATGCGCCAGTAGGTGCCAAAGTGCCCGCAACCGTCGATCTTGGCGGCATCGGCGAGATCAGCTGGAATCGTAAGAAAGAACTGGCGCAATAGGAAGATATAGTATGCGCTCCCGAAAAAGTTGGGAACGATGAGAGGCAAGAACGTGTCGATCCAGCCAAACGACTGGAAGACGATGAATAGCGGGATCATCGTCACGTGCGCCGGCAGCATCATCGTTGCCAGGACTAGCACGAACAACATGTTGCTGCCGCGGGCCTTGAGTCGCGCAAAGGCATACGCCACCAGCGGCGAACTAAGCACCTGCCCCAGCATGGCCGACAGTGTGATGGTTGCCGTGTTGCGGAAGTAGGTCGCAAAGGGCAAGAATGTCAGACTCTCGGGAAAGTTCTCCCACTGGGGCTCGGTCGGCAGCCAGCGGGGCGGGAAGAGAAACACGTCCCCCGCCGGCTTTAGGGCCGTCGAGAGCATCCAAAACACAGGCACCAGAATGATGCCCGACAGAAAGATGACAACCGCGTACGTGAACACGTTGGCCAGGATCCTGGCCTGGCTTCGGGAAAGCACATTGTGACTCATACACAACCTCGCTGTGAGATCGATGCTCTGGTCGTTGCGCTGCTACTGCTCCGACTCGTAGTAGACCCACCAAGAGGCGGACTTGAGCACGAGCAGCGTCAGAAGCAGCAGCATAAGAAAGAGGATCCACGCCAGCGCGGACGCATAGCCCATGCGAAAATACTTGAATGCGTTCCGGTACAGATACAGCACGTAGAACAGAGACGCATTGTGCGGGCCGCCTCCCGTCATCACATACGCTTGTGTGAAGACCTGGAACGAGTTGATGACGCCCATGATCAGATTGAAGAAGATGACGGGCGTCATCATGGGGATGGTGATATGAAGCAGTCTCTGCCAGCCGTTGGCTCCGTCGATCTCTGCTGCCTCGTAGAGCTCGGTGGGGATTCCTTGGAGCCTGGCGAGGTAGATGACAATGCCGCCGCCGATGCCCCAGAGGCTCATCATGATCAGCGATGGGACCACCCAGTGCTTGTTCATGATCCAGGCCGGGCCTTCGATGCGGAAGAGCTTCCATAGCAGGTAATTGAGGAGCCCAAAGTCCGAGTTAAAGATCCACATCCATAGCAACGAGACGGCTACCCCCGAGATCACCGATGGCAGGTAGAGGATGCGGTTTGCCAGGTCGGAACCGTGAGAAGCCCTACGGTTGTCAGCGTTGCGCAGAATAGCGCTGCCCGCAAGCCTAGCGTCGCAAATAGCATCGCCGTAGGGATGGCCGTCAGGCTGAGCGCACTTGGGATGGGTAGGCAGGCGCTCGTGGCTCCTAGGGTTCCGAGTAGGGCTATGGCGAGATACCAGGCGGCGAAGGTGTTGCTCCACCTGGCCAGCAACCATGCCGTGGCAGCCACACCATACAGTACTAGCGCCAGAACA
>CAYOBT010000599.1:0-1857 GCA_964402205.1 uncultured Anaerolineales bacterium | reverse complement strand
CAACCAGGGACGGTGATCGGTGATCTCCACGCGAGCATCACGCAAGAGACGGGATTGCACGGTGTCCCGGTCATTGCGCCGGCCTGTCACGATACGGGCTCGGCCGTGGCTGCAGTCCCTGCGACGGGCGAGGATTTCGCCTATATCAGCTCGGGGACCTGGTCGCTCATGGGCATTGAGACCAAAGAGCCGATCATCACCGAGGAGAGCCTGGCCTACAACTTTACCAATGAGGGTGGCGTCTGTGGTACCTTCCGCTTTCTCAAGAACATCATGGGGTTGTGGTTGGTGCAGCAGTGCCGCGCTACGTGGGCGCAGGAGGGCGAGGATCTCAGCTACGACGAGATCACCGCGATGGCAGCCGAGGCACCGGCGTTTGGCGCGCTCGTGGATCCCGACTGCCCCGACTTTTTGCGGCCTGGCGACATGCCCAGCCGCATCCGGGCGTACTGCCAGCGGGCGGGGCAGACCCCGCCAGAGTCCAAGGGCGCGATCGTGAGGACCGCGCTCGAGAGTCTGGCGCTGCGCTACCGCTGGACCCTGGAAAAGCTGGAACTGATGCTCGGGCGGCCGTTGAATCGGATTCACATCGTGGGCGGCGGCATCCAGAACAAGCTGCTGTGTCAGTTTGCGGCCGATGCCACCCAGCGCGAGGTCGTGGCGGGCCCTGTGGAGGCGACGGCTGCCGGCAATGTGCTCATGCAAGCGATGGCGCGTGGACACATCGGGAGCCTTGAGGAGGCGCGCGAGGTCGTGCGCAACTCTTTTGGGCTTGCAACCTACGAGCCTGGTGATGCTTCGCCTTGGGACGAGGCTTACGGCAACTGGCTGGAGCTATTGGCGATGGAGGCGTAGGCGTCTCTGTGGCGCGCTCTGCCGTTCGCGGCCCCGGGGAGCATCCTCGGGGCCGTCCTCTTGGCGGAGAGCGGGCAGGCTAGGAGGACCGAATGCTCGACATGCTCTTCTGGAATGGGCGCATCCTGACACAGGATGGTGTTCTGGACGTCGGTCACGTCGGCGCCAAGGATGGGCGCATCGTCTCTGTGCACGAGGGGTATCCTAACCAGCGCGTAGAGGCCCACCGTCGGCTGGACATGCGCGGAGCCACGCTAGCTCCCGGGCTCATCGATCTCCATACGCATGGCGCGGACGGCCACGATGCCATGGATGCGACACCCACGGCGCTTGAGGGCATGGCGCGATTTGCGGCGCGCCATGGTGTGACGGCATTCCTTGCGGCTACCATGACTAGCGAAGAGTCGGCGGTGCTGGCTGCGTTGAGGAACATCAAGGGGCACATGCGGCGCGATCTCGCGGGTGCTCGGCTGCTTGGTGCTTATGTCGAGGGCCCGTTCCTTAGCCCGGCGCGCGCTGGTGCCCACGAGCAATCCGTGCTGCGTGCACCTACGCCTCGCGAGGTGAAAGCTATCCTAGAGACCGGCGCGGCGCGTGTCGTGGTGATAGCTCCCGAGTTGCCTGGAGCTGGCGATGCCATCGAGCGACTGGCGCAAGCCGGCGTCATTGCTGCCTTGGGGCATACGGCTGCGAGCTATGGCCAGATGGTGGCGGCGGCGGAAGCTGGCGCGACGTTGGTGACCCATCTCTTCAACGCGATGACCTCGCTGCATCATCGCAATCCGGGGCCGGTTGGCGCAGCGCTGACAGTGGATGGTCTCACGTGCGAGCTGATCGCGGACCTCGTGCACATCCACCCCGAAGTCTTGCGCCTAGCAGTGCGAGCCAAGGGGTTGGATGGCATCGCGCTGGTGACCGATGCTATGCGGGGTGCTGGCCTTCCGGACGGCGAGTACTCTCTCGGCGGCTTGCCGGTTGTCGTGGCCAATGGGAGCGCCAGGC
>CAYOBT010000598.1:0-1859 GCA_964402205.1 uncultured Anaerolineales bacterium | reverse complement strand
TTCTCAGCTTGACGAACCCGCGAGTGGTGGCAGGCCTCTTCCTGGGCGCCATGATGCCGCCCTACTTTTCCGCCTTGCTGATGCTATCTGTAGGTAGCAACGCGGAGCTGATGGTAGCAGAGATCCGTCGGCAGTTTGAGGAGATCCCGGGCGTGCTGGCTGGGACGGTAAAGCCGAATAGCACCCTGTGCATCGACATCGCCACGCGCGGCGCTCTCAAGGAGCTGGTGCTTCCGGCTGCGCTGGCCCTGCTCGCTCCGCTGCTGGTAGGTATCATCCTGGGCGTTGAGGCGTTGGGCGGTTTCCTAGGCGGCAGCATTGTGAGCGGCATCATCTTTGCGCTGTTCATGTCTAACGCTGGCGGGCTGTGGGACAATGCCAAGAAGTTCATCGAGGATGGCGCTCTGGGCGGCAAAGGCTCCGATGCGCACAAGGCGGCGGTCGTTGGTGACACTGTCGGTGATCCCTTCAAGGACACGGCTGGACCTTCGCTGAACACGCTGATCACGGTGATGTCGCTCTCGGCCACCGTGTTTGCGCCGATCCTCGTCAAGATCGCGTTCTTCTAGAAGCTGTTGTTCCGACAAGAAAAAGGGGCCGTCCTCCACGAGGACGGCCCCTTGCTCGTGCCGCTGCTGTGCCTAGCCCTGGTGGTGGTACACATCCCAACCGAGGTAGGTGGTGAAGGCATCTTCCAGTGCATTCGCCACAAGGCTGGGGTTGGCAGCCACGTGATGCTCGAACCCATTGGCGCAGATGTGCTTGAGGAGCGTCTGGAAGTGGGGCACCTCGATGACGCCATAGCCGCCAAAGGTCTTGACCTCATCGTCGGTGATGCGGCCCTCGCCCACATAGGCGCGGATCGTCCCTTGCGAATCGTCGGTCGAGACGCGGCAGTAGGTCAGATCGGTTGGCTTGATCCGGCCCACGATGGTGCCGTAGGTGCTATCCTTGCCCACCGAGCCGGCGATGATCTCCTGGTAGTCCATCACGCCCTCGTCGCCAAAGAAGGCCTGTGGTAGATTGCTGCAGTGGAACACCACCGCCTTGTCCGGATCGTCGCCATAGTTGTTGTTCCAGTCCAGGAGTGCGCTGGGCTTGCCAGAGGCTAGGACCATGGCGTACATTCCGATGAGGCCGGTAATGTCCGTCTCGCAAGCCGCTGGAATGAGCTTGTTGCTGAGCATACTCATGGCAGTGCACGGCACGACGCCATAGAACTCTTCCATGGCTGTCCAGCATTGGACGGCGATGCCGTCTAGCTCGTGCTCTGCGATGAAATCGTCAAACACGACGCCCAGCTTGCCCATGCGGACCAGGGCTTCTTCCGGCACATTGGCTGTCTTCTCGTAAGCGCGGATCTCATCGATCTGTCGGCGGACACGGGCATCGTTATCTTCCAGCTTCCAGGCATTGCCAAAGATCTCGGAGAGATCCACGGATTCGACCGAGATGCCCGCGTTCTCTAGGAGCTTTTCGCTATAGCGGACCGTGATGAACGCGGCCGGTCGCGCGCCGACCTGGCCAAAGCGGGCCCCCTTGAGACCGCGCACAACTCGGCAGGTTGCTGCAAAGCGGCGCAGGTCCTTCCGGAACTCGGGACTGTCCAGCGGCTCTGTGTGTAGAGTTGTGAGGCTGTAGGGAATCCCATACTGCCAGAGGTTGTTGCACGCAGACATCTTCCCGCAGAAGCTGTCGCGGCGTGTGGCGATGCTCATGGCATCGGGATCGTCAGGGCTGGCCTGCACGAGAACGGGCACATCGAGATTGGCCAGCCGGATGGCGTCGGCGATGCCGCGCTCCTCACCAAAGTTGGGCAGCGTGACGAGGATGCCGTCGATCTCGTCAGCGTGCTCTTT
>CAYOBT010000597.1:0-1861 GCA_964402205.1 uncultured Anaerolineales bacterium | reverse complement strand
TGACAAGGGCAACAGGAGGCAGAGGAATGGACCTACCCCAAGCCGAGCAATGGGGCCGAGCGATCACCGGCCTGCGGCCGCGTCAGATAGGCGCGCTCCCCCTGGTCTACCCAATCTTGACCGCCCTGCATGTGCGCCAGACGACGAACGACTTGGCACCCAGCCAGGCGGACATCGACCTGGGGCGGATCGTGGAGCTTCTCACCCTCAACCGGCTGATGGCGCCCCAGCCGCTGTATCACGTGGCAGACTGGCTGGGCGAGACGGTCTTGCCCCAAGAGCTGGGTATTGCCCCGGAGAAGGTGTACGACAACCGCCTGGGGCGGGCGCTGGACCAACTCCATCCGCACTTGGGCGAGTTGTGGGTCCGCCTGGTCAGTCGCGCCATCCAGGTCTACGATCTGGACCTGAGCGTTCTGCACTGGGACGTCACCTCTCTCTACTTTGAAGGAGCCTACACCGACAGCGAACTGGCCACTTACGGCTACAGCCGCGACCATCGCCCTGACACCAAGCAGGTCAACCTGGAAGTGGACGTGAGCCATGACGGCTACGTACCGGTTCTGTACCAAGTTCTGCCGGGAAACACGGCGGATATCACGCGCCCGCTACCTCATCTGCACAACCTACTGCGGTTCCTGGCACGCCCCGAGTTGGCCGACCGTCGTTTCCGCCCCATCTTGGTCAGCGATCGTAAGATGGTCACCCCGGAGGCGGTGCTGGCTTGCCACGACCGCCACTTGTTCTACCTGGGGCCGCTGGCCAACGGGACGGCAACGGAGGCCGTGCTGCGCAGCGTCTCGGTCGAGGAGTTGGCGGCCCGGCCCCTGGCCTACCGTCCGCAGCGCGTCAAGCCCGACGATGCCCGCTTTGTGCCCTATCAGGGCGTCTGGCGGCCTTTCACCTTCGAGCACGGCGGGCAGCAAGTCACCGACCGGGTGCTCGTCCTCTGGAGCGCGGGTAAGCAGCGCCTGGATGAAGAGAAGCGCAAGACCCATCTCAAGCGCTTGCTGAACAAGCTGGCCGACGTCCAGAAGAAGCTCAACACCCGGCGCTACAAGAAGCGGACCTACGTCGAACAACGCCTGGTCGCCGTGCAGCAGGGCAACGCGGCCCAGGGCTTGGTCGATATCCACCTGACCGGCGAGGATGCGGCCCTGGGCCTCAGCTTCCGCATCAACCGCGAGCGCCTGGCCGCCGCCCAGGGCTTGGATGGGCGCTATGCGCTGGCCACCAATGCGGCTCATCTCAGTGCCAACCAGACGCTGACCCTGTTCAAAGGCCAAGATGGGGCAGAGAAGCGCTTTCGCGTGGTCAAAGGACCGCTGCAAGTGCGCCCTCTCTTTGTGCGCAGCGACCGCCGGATTGAGGGCTTGGTGTTCATCAGCCTGCTGGCCTTGTTGGTCCGTGCCATTCTGGAACGGGCCTGTCGCCAGGCAGGTCTGGCTGTGACAGCCGAGCAGTTGTTTCGCGGCTTTGCCACCTTGCAGGCCGTGGACCTGACCTGGGCGGATGGCAGTTGGCAGCGGAAGGCATCGGAGATGACCGCCTTTCAAGCGGAAATCTTGCACACCCTGGGTTGGCCCATAGCCGACACCTACGCCAGCCCAAGGCCATTGTTGCGCTGACGCCCGCCCGGCGTGATTCGTCACGCTGCCGGGAAAACCTCTGCCCGGGGACCCTGCCGTGCAGGGTCGGTGGTCAAAAGGCAGAGCTGGAATCGGCAGTTGACCTCGGCGCATCGCGGCGGGATGCCGGCGGTCACGTACCCACCACGGACGAAGAAGCTGGGGCTGTGCCTCGGGCGTCGGTGTTGGGCGCGCTGGACCAGCTTGGCGTCAGCCGTCATAAAGGCAGTGTC
>CAYOBT010000596.1:0-1862 GCA_964402205.1 uncultured Anaerolineales bacterium | reverse complement strand
TAACTCAGGCTCTATTGCGTCGATCTTCTCTACCCACGCCAGGCATTCCCTGAGCGACTGTGCACGCAAGCGCTCCATTGGTCAGCCCCAGGCTGGTGACTTGACATTGCTCATTTACTAGGTACATTCGCGTCCTCCGCCGCCACCACATGCACCGGCACAACGCCGGCGCTCTCCAGATCATCCGGCATGGCCTCGTCCTCGCGCTCGACTACATACTGCAACTCGGCCAGGTAGTAATAGCCAAACACCGCCGGCTGCCCACCCGCCTCCTGGCAATTCGGATGCGCCAGGAAAACGCGGCTCACGCCCGGTTGCGCGCCTTTCGTCAGCGTCGGCATGCGGCGGGAGATGCCTTGCTCGCGGGCCTCCTCGACAAACGCGTCGTCAGTGGGATAGTATCGCGCGCCCACCCAGTCCAACATGTCGGCCACGAAGCGGCGCGGGTCGTGTGCGCGGGGAAATTCGCGCGCCAGATAGGCCGCATCGGCCAACGCGCCGCAACCGATCATCACGGCCTGGAGCGCGGATAGCAGTCCCTCCCCCGACTTCTCGCCCAGGCTCAGGTCTCCGGGCAGGTCGCACGCCCATCGCACGGCGTGCGCGATCTCCCACGCCGTCGCCAATGTTTTGGCGGCCTGCATGTGGTCGCCATCGGCCAGGGACTGGAGCCGATGCATGGCCCACACCGCCGGGACAAACGGGCATTCCGCGCCCTCGTACCCGGCCCGCATGTCACGCAGCGCGTCCAGCACTGCGCGAGTCGCGTCGCGCGTGTACTCGCGTGGTAATGGGACCAGATTTTCGAGCACGCGCTCGACGGCTACACCTATATCGCGCGACGGTGAGAATCGCGCAAAGGCATTGGCGCACACCCCGCGCGTGGCGCGCTCCCTGGGTGGCAAGCCCCACGCCACCCAGGCGTAGCGGTTGCGCAGGGCGGCGTCGGGGCTCACGCGCCAGATGGCCGAGTCATGGCGCTCCAGGATAGCGTGGCCGTCGACGTAGATGTAACCGCGCCGGGAGCCGAATTCGGGCGGGATGGGGACAGGTTCGATCAATGCAAAGTCGCAGTTGACAGGGATGGAGCCTGCGGCGGTGCCTGCCGGGTTGACAGCGTAGATACCGCCTGGCTTACGCCGCCCGCACAGTCGCTCTTTTTCGTGTCGTGTAATCGCGTTCATCCTCATTCCCTTTCCTATGTCGCTCTAATATGCTGTATCCACAGCGCGGACAGTCGCGCCACGTGCCCAGTGTCGTCAACCGCCGTGACAGCCTACCACCACACCTCGGACAGATCATCGGATGACCTCCAACAGCCCGCAGGCTATTCGTTCCGCCCGGTCGACGCGCGCGGTTATCTCACGCGACAGTGTCTTGCCATACTCACGGCAAGACAATGCGGACGTGATTTTGTCCAAGGCCACGGACAGATGGTCGACGGCAGATTGTGCGTCATACAGCACGACCGGGTCGTCGCCGTCGTTGATAATTGACTCGATCACGTCGGGCGAGATAGCCGGGGCCGGGGTCGGTTGCATGGCGCCAATCACCACCGCCGGACGCCTGAGCGTCAGGGTGGAGAATGTGCTGGGGTCGGGTTTGACGTCGGATTGCTCGGGCGGGGGATTGAGGATTGCCGATACCCACGCCTCGATGCGGCGCGAAGGCACGTTCCAATCAGCCTCCTCAATCCGGGCTACCACCGCCCGCTGGTGCTCGCGCAACTCGGCATCGCGCTCGGGGTCGTCGTGGTCGCTCAAGCGCCCCAGTTGCCGGGCGTGGGCGAACGAGAGGCGCCCGGCGTGCACGGCGTCGCGGGCCGACTCGACCAGCGCCCAGGCCAGCTTGATGTACTGGCC
>CAYOBT010000595.1:0-1869 GCA_964402205.1 uncultured Anaerolineales bacterium | reverse complement strand
TCCGGCGTGACCCACAGCGGCGTCCCATACTGCAGCGCGGCCCCCATCGCGCAGGCCAAGTACGCCGGCGACCAGTTCTCCTTGAGCACCTTGGTAGCCGCGATCCACCCGCCCCGCGCAAACCCATGGTACATCACGGGGAACACGTGCTCGGTATAGAGCGCGATGCCGTACCGCTCGTGGAGCGCCGCCAGCTCGCCGACCGCCTCGGTGAACGCGTCCGCGGCATCGGTCAGCGTATCGCCGCGCGCCTCGGGGTCGTACACCCACGGCTTGTCGATCCCCTCGGCCATCTGATTGCCACAGCCCTGCATGTGCGCCGCCTCGTCATAGAGCAGCCCCTGCAAATGCTCACACGCACCCAGCGCCGAGAGCACCTCGTCCGGGAAGAGGAAATAGTGCCGACCGTCCTCGCGGTTGTACCAATCCCGTCCCTGCTCGTCCACAAAGGCGGCCTTCCAGTTGGCATCCTCCACGTTGAGCAGCCAGGTCATCCCCCGCTCGCCGCACCACGCGTCGATCTCTCGCACGGCGTCCAGGTTGCCCTGGATGCTCTCCAACGGCCGATAGTGGTGCACCCAGACGTCGAACCCGAACGCGTCCATGGCCTCGGCCGCCCAAGGACGCTTGTCCAGGCGCTGGTCGTGCCCATACTCGTCAAAGCCCCAGCGGAATCCCTCATCCGTCGCCATGGTTGCTCCCTCCGCGTCGCCACCTGCACACCCTACGGAAACGAAACCTCCAACCGATTGGGATCATCGTCCACAGGCTCGAAACGCACCATCACATCGCCAAAGCGGTAGCGGATGGCCTTGCCCGCGGGCAACACGGGCACGATGGCCTCCACCGCCAGCGGGTCCAGGAAATCCTCCACCACGACCCAACGCCCGCTGCCCGCCTCCACCACGCCCGCGCCGCCCGACGCCTCCCGCACCTCCTCTGGCGCCAAGTGCGCCAGCGTCACGCACGTAGCCCCTTCCTCGACGCACTCGGCGACGTCGCGCAACGTCGGCTCGCTGATGCCCAGCCCCGTCAGGCAGATCAACTCGGCCTTGTCAAAGAGCGGCTTGCGCGCATGATGATCGTACACCACCACACCCTCTAGCGGGCAGAAGAGCTGGTAATCGCGGCCCCGATTGCTGCCGCCATGCCAGCTCAACGAGTCGCCAGGGATCGTCCCGCGCGATAGCACATGCCACAACCGCAGCCAGGCCTCGGTGGTCTCGGTGGAGCGCCAGGTCTCGCTGCCAAAGAGGCGATCCGGCAGCCAGCTCCGCGCCTGACCCCAGCAGGCGTCCTCCTGGCGAATGATCACGACGCGCGGGATGAGGTCGCGGAACGAGTAGCGCCGCGGATGCGTGGGCACATACTCCTGACGGAACCACTGCGCCACGCGACCATGGTCGGTGACCGCGAACGCGTACTCGCCGGCCTGGATCAGGCTGCCGCGCCCGGCGTTCTCGTGGTCGTAGGCCAGGTTCTCGGTATAGATGGTATCGGCGCCCATGTGATACGCCAGCAGCAGCGCCGAGCGATAGGTGACGGGATCGTGCCCCGGATAGTCGTTGACGAACCAGAGGTCCGGCGTGATCCAGAGCTCGGTGCCGTATTGGAGCGCCGCTCCCATGGCGCACGCGATATAGGCCGGCGACCAGTTCTCCTTGAGGATCTTGGTAGCCGCCGTCCACCCGCCCCTCGCCAAACCGTGGAACATGACGGGGAAGACGTGCTCCGTGTAGAGCGAGATGCCAAAGGCGGCGTGGTGCTCGGCCAGCGACCCCACGGCGTTGGCGAAACGGTCGGCGGCGTCCTCCAGAGCGTCGCCTGCGGGATCGTACACCCAAGGCTTGTCGGTGCCCTGCGCCATGC
>CAYOBT010000594.1:0-1869 GCA_964402205.1 uncultured Anaerolineales bacterium | reverse complement strand
GGCGCCGATGACGGCTGTCTTGGCCATGACGTAGTGACATCCCTTCTGGGTGCGTACGCTGTACGATGGCCCCAGTATACGCGCGTGAGGACGGCTCTCGCAAGTGCGTTAGGGCTCGATGACCACCGGAATGCCGGGCTCGGCCCATTGGTAGAGCTGCTTGGCCTCTTCAACTCCCAAGACGATGCAGCCGTATGAGGCGTCCGTGCCGAGGGCGCCCTCCCATAGGCGGTATCCCGAGGACAACAGAGGTAGCCCATGGATGCCGTTGAAAAAGCCGGGTCCCGCCTCGTAGACAGCCACAAAGTGGGGCATGTGGAGATCCCACAGACTGGCGTAGGCCGTCTCTTGCTTGTCCAGCACCTGAAACACGCCGGTGTGGGTGGGAGAGCTCTCGCGGCCCACGGCCACGGCCCAATCCCAGAGGAGCTCCTTGTGCTCATAGGCTCGCAGGCGGCGCTGGCCGATACTCACGACGATGCGCTTGTGTGGAATGGGCATCAGCGGCGTGAGGACGTCTTGCGATGGGATCACGAGTTCTTGGCCAACGCGGAGCGCTTCCAGATCTGCGTTGGGATTCGCCTGCTGCAATGCCCATAGAGGCATGCCGTTGCGCGATGCGATAGCTTCCGCCGTATCGCCAAGCGCCACCGTGTGGCTGCCAGGGCTGTGGCTCAGGTAAAGCCTGACCGCACCCCCTCCGGCGCTGTGCGCTGACATCAGCGCGGGTATGGCTTCCTGGGGACGAAAGCCGCGATGGTCGCCGAGCTCGTCAGAGAGGCGCTGTACGGTCGCGGCGACGGCGCTCTCGGCAATGCTGACCTCTACGGCGGTGGGATGGCCGAGCTCGTCAGTTAGGGGTTGCAGGGTGACCCAGCTCACAATCGTATCGTGACCAAGTTGCCAGCGATAGGTCCGGTCCTCTAGCAGATCGTAAGTTTCGACCATGATCTCGCGCGACACCATGTCGTCCACTTGGTCCTGGATGACGCTGATGTCGATGGAGGCCGGCGGCACCTCTCGGAACACCATGGCGACGGGTTGGGTGAGGTGGCTTTCGTGTCCGCGCCCGACGATATTGGCGAGAGTGGCCTCGATGGCGAGCTCCCGTCCGGGCTCTCCGGGAACGACGGTGACCTCGCCATCCTCTAGGGCGAGCATGCTGGGACCGGGTTCCAACGCCAGGGTGGGTGCCGCCATGCTGAGAAGCTCCCGTGCACGCTCGGGATCGAGCTCGTAGACTGGGGGGATGTCGTGGCGGGCGCGCAGCAGCCTTAGCCATCGTCGTGGATCCAGATCGGTAGGTTCGTGGCCAAGTCGCATGGCAGACTCTGCCGTGGCGCGAGGCGAATAGAGCATACCCGCGTCGTGCCAGGGTACCTCGTAGAGATGGTCTCCCGCGTCCAGGAGCAGCAGCTCTTCGTAGGCCGGGGCCGAGGCTTCCGACAGGAGGGTGGTGGCTTGATCTACTGTCAGGCCCGAGAGATCGATGCCGAGGGCGTAGGTGTTGGGAATGACGCGCTCGGCATAGAGGCGCTGGGCGCCAAGCAGCAGCGCATAGAGGACCGCTAGGCCCAAAGCGAGGCCCAACAGGATGGCGAGAATGCCCACCAGCGGGTGGGCGTAGCGTCGCTGTGGGCCCGGTGGACTCTTGGCTACACGCTGCCCGTCGCGCATCTGGTCTCTCTCGGTCGAGTTCATGGATGTGGTCATCGTGAATCGTTGGTCCAATGACGTCTGTGCGTATCATAGACCAGACGCTCGTTGCAGGCCAACCGTTCCCTTGGAGACCACGCTGCCGAATGGGCGATGCTACCCGGCCAGAAGGCTTTCAAGAGTTTCCCGTTCGGACGCATACGCGTCGGCGCT
>CAYOBT010000593.1:0-1870 GCA_964402205.1 uncultured Anaerolineales bacterium | reverse complement strand
TCGTAGCAACCGGGCTCGTCCGACACGATGAGCTGGTCGAACCCATAGTCGGGGTGCGGCACGCGATGATCGCGGCTGGAATGGTTGAGAAAGTGGAGCTTGCCATTGTTGGCCGTGTGATAGCCATACGGCTTGAGCAGGTTGTGGAGGCAGGGGACGTCCTGGGGCATCTCGATGCCGTTGCAGGTGGTGCCCACCGTCTCGGGATAGAGGCCGCTGAGCATGCTGTGGCGGCTGGGCATGCAGACCGGCGCGTTGACATAGGCATACTCGAACAGCGCGCCATCCTGGGCCAGAGCGTCCAGGTGGGGCGTCTGGATCAGCTCGTTGCCCGCGGCGCCCAGGGCGTCCCAGCGCTGTTGGTCGGTATACATCAAGAGCACGTTGGGGCGATCCACGTCCTAGCCTCCTCGTCTGCGTCAGCGATGCGGGCCTCGTCACGACGCGATTATAGCCTCGCGGCCGCGAGCGGTCGACTGGCGGCGAGGGGCGCGTTACAATGGCAAAGACGTGCTTGAAAGAAAGGAGCTCGCCGATGCGACGCGTCATCCTGGCCGTGGTGCTCGTGGTGTTGCTGCTGGGGCTGGTCGGCTGCGCGGCCGGGCCCAACGATCTGGCCGGCACCCCCGACGAGGAGGGCAAGGTGGCCGGCTTCTGGGCGGGGCTGTGGCACGGCATCATCTCGCCCCTCACGTTCATCATCTCGCTATTCAGCAAGAACGTGCATTTCTATGAGGTGCACAACAACGGCGGCTGGTACAACTTGGGCTTTGTGCTGGGCGCGGGGATCCTCTTCGGCGGCGGATTCCTGGGCGGACGCAGGCGGAGCGAGGACTGAAGCCGCTGCTACGTTCGCGGGAGGCCGGCGTACGGTTGCACCTCTAGCTCCAGCCGATCTCCCAGCTCGTCGGAGGCCGCGTCCAGGTCGTAGCGCTGCTGGAGGTTGAGCCAAAAGGCGGCGCTGGTGCTCAAGAATCGCGCCAGCCGCAAAGCCGTGTCTGCTGTCACCGACCGCTTGCCGTGGACGATCTCATTGATGCGCGTGGCGGGCACCCGCAGGCGCATGGCCAACTTGTGCTGGCTCAGGCCCAGCGGCTTGAGGAATTCCTCCAGGAGCACCTCGCCCGGATGCATCGGCGCAAGGTTGTCGGCACCCATCCATTCGTCTCTTTTTGCGATCCACTCTGTCCGCGGCGGGCCTGTACCTTCTCGCGGGCGCCCCGAATCAGTACGCGACGTCATCCGCCTCGGGCCTCAGCCCACCCTTCCCACCAACGCGAACGGATCGCGGCGTAGCTCTGCCAAGGCCGTATCCCACACCGCCCGGGCCTCTAGCAGGTACGATCGGCCCTGGAGCGTGGGGCCAACGCGCAACTCGGTGCCGCGCGTCAGCAACGGCTCCAACCGCTCATAGCGGCAATCCCACACGCCAAACCCATGCACGCGATGCTCCGGCGTCATCGTGCTGCCATCCTGCAAGGTGAGGTGATAGGTGACCGTGTACGGCTTGAACAGGTAGGGCGGCTCGACCAGCTCTTCCGCGCCGTGGACGGTGGTGTTCGTCCGCAGCCCGCACCCCAAAAAGAGAATCTGCGCGCCCAGATCGGGCAGACGTCGCAACGGCGAGTGCTCGCCCACGGGCGTGCGATCCAGCTCGTGATCGGCCAGCAGCTCGGCGGCCATGGGACCCACGCCGCAGATCGAGTGCGAGGGGTGGACGCTGCGCAACGTGCCCGGCCGTGTGCGGAAATGCTCGGGGATGGAGCCCACGCAGGTCCCCGTCCGCCGCACGTCGAAATGCGGCTGCGTCTCGTTGACCAGCTCCCACGAAAGGCCGGGCAGCAAGAGCGTCCCTTCAGGCCCCAGGGCC
>CAYOBT010000592.1:0-1872 GCA_964402205.1 uncultured Anaerolineales bacterium | reverse complement strand
GCTGCAGTGGAACACGTCTGGCGGCGCCGAGCGGGCCGGCTATCTCTACGAGCAAGCCACGCCCGAAGGACTCCAGGCCGCGATGATCATGATCGCCACCATCCCAATCATCCTGGTATACCCTGCCCTCCAGCGCTACTTTGTCACGGGTCTGACGCTGGGAGCGGTGAAGGAGTAGCTCGCACGGTCACAAGCTGCCACGGCGCGCCGGCCTGCTGGCGCCTGCTGGCAGCCTTGCCGTGTGAGCCAGGCCTGCAAGAGCGCCATGAGACGTCGCCAACTGCTCCGCACCATAGCCGCCACCGCGCTTCTGGCAGCCTGTAGGCCCCTACGAAACGCGAGCCGGCAGCTCACGCAACGCCTATACCTTCCAGGGAGGGCACCCATGCTCACGCTCCATGTCGCACCCAACGGCAACGATCAGTGGTCGGGCACCCTTGCATCGCCAAACGCAGCCGCGACAGATGGCCCGCTGGCCACCCTCACCGGTGCCCGCGATCGGCTCCGCGCCATTCGCGCCACCGAGGAGCTGCCGGCATGCGGAGCCGAGATCGTCCTAGCCCCCGGCGACTATGTGCTGGAGGCACCCTTCGGTCTCGAGCGCCAAGACAGCGGCCAACCCAACGCCTCGATCGTCATTCGCGGCTCGACCGAGGGCCGCTCGCGTATCCTCGGCGGCCAGGCCATCACCGCCTGGCACCCCGTCACCGATCCCGCCATTCGACAACGCTTCGCGCCCGAGGTCCGCGACCGCGTTCTCGCCGCGGATCTCGCTCAAGCGGGCATCGCCGATCCAGGCAGCCTCTCCGCCCGCGGATTCCTGCGGCCCACCCGCCCCGCACACCTGGAGCTTTTCGTCGATGGCGAGCCCATGGCACTGTCTCGCTACCCAGCCGAGGGTTGGCTCACCATCAGCGGCCTCCCCGAGCAGGCCCCCCGCGCCGACGCACACGGCGGCACGCTCGGACTCCAGCACAAGGGCTTTCTCTATGACGATCCCGCACCCGCTACCTGGGCCCCCAGCGACGACATCTGGGCTTACGGCTACTGGGACTGGGATTGGTCTGGCACCTACGAGCGCGTGGAGATCCTCGATCCCGAAAAGGACCTGGTGATGACGGCGCCTCCCTACTGCTGGCGCGGCTTTCGTGTGGGCCAGCGATTTGCGTTTCTCAACGTCCTCGAGGCGCTAACGCAGCCCGGCAGCTACTATGTCGACCGAGAGGCCGGGCGCATCTACCTGCTCCCGCCCGAGGGCACGCCGCTTACCGATGTCTGGGCCTCCACCCTTGAGGACCCCATGGTCCGCCTGGACAGCGTCGAGCACGTCGTCCTGCGCAACCTGACGCTCGAAGTCACGCGAGGCGATGCCGTCGTCATCAAGGACGGCGCCGACTGTGCCATAGAGAGCTGCACTATCCGCAACATCGGCAACCGCGCCGTTGTCATCAACAGAGGCACGCGCCACACCGTCACCACCTGCGACATGTCCCAGATCGGCGATGGCACCGTCGAGATACGGGCCGGCGACCGCGAGACGCTGACCCCGTGCGAGCACACGGTGAGCCACTGCCACATGGGCCAGTTCTCGCGTTGGGTGCGATGCTACACACCGGCCGTGCAGATCTGGGGCGTCGGTGCCGAGGTTGCGCACAACGAGATGCACGACGCGCCCCACTCGGCCGTGATCTACTGGGGCAACGAGAACCGCATCCATCACAACCACATCCACCACGTCACCATGGAGACGGGCGATTGCGGGGCCATCTACACCGGCCGTGACTACACCGCGCGGGGCAACGTCGTGGCCCACAATTGGATCCGCGACACCGGCGGGGTCTTCGCGTTCTACTTTTCCACGGACCCGCAGCC
>CAYOBT010000591.1:0-1881 GCA_964402205.1 uncultured Anaerolineales bacterium | reverse complement strand
TCTCCTGCGTCTCGCCCGCCGTTGGATTATCATCGACCAGGGTGGCGCTGATCCAGAACTGGCGAGGCTCACCTTACTCAACCATCTACAGACGGTTGTCCACACTGTTCTCGTCCCAATCCCATAGCATCACATAGGCGCTGCTCGAGAACAGATCAAGGGACCACTCGTCCTGGGTGAGGTAGCGCCGGGCGTCTCCCAGATGCCCGGGCATCAGGCGGTAGGTCTCGCGGCTCTAGGCGGCGCTGAACCCTGGCGGGTAGACGTTCTCCGCCGAGACAGCCCTCCCTACCGCTGCGCCGGCGAGGTGCGGACGCAGGACCGCAGCGGCGAACAGCCCTCCCTCCAAGATGGCCAGAGCTGCGATGGCACCAACCACGGCCACGATGACCTTGTTGCGGCGTGGGGATTGCGGGAGCCGGTGCCGTAGCGCTCTCATCTTGTCTCGCGTGATCTTCCGATGACGCTTCACGGCGCCTCAGAGGTGCCCACAAGGGGCAGCGGATCCGAGCCTGCGGCTGCTCCCAGAAGATGGCTGCCCTCAGGGACGCGCGTCAGCACCACCAGGGCGATGCGATCCGCCACGAGCGTCGTCGCCATGCCCGCGAGCCGCAGCCTTCGAGCCGGCCACGTGGCTGGAAGCCAGGCTGGCCGACGATCAGCAGCCTGGCCGCGCTCCCTATCTCTTGTGGGTGTGCGGCACTGCTCCCTGATGATGGTGGCTGGCTGGCCCCATCCCAAGCATGCCAGCACCGAGCGCAGGCTGCCCGAGGCATGGAGATTGAGCCAGCGCACCAACACCCAAAGAAGAGCACCGGTATCACGATAGCCACGACGATGGCGAGCATCCTATGCCTCCTTGGTGACTCCCCTGCGAGGCGTCACCTGGCAGGGCGACCCATTCAGCGGCACCAAGGCCTGGCTGTCTTGCGTTGCACGATCGACGGTCTGCACGCGCTCTCCGCAGCGCACGTCGGCCACCGTTGGCAGGCTCTCCGTTGAGCCGTCGTCGCTACCCTGGCGGACCCACAGCTTCAGGTCGTGCGTTTGGCTTGGCGGCGGATCGAACGAGATCCGGCGCAGCCTGGCGAGGTCGTGCACGCTGGCAGTTGCAGTTGGTACACATGTCTCATGCTCCCTATAGTCGAGCCGGGCTTACACGACGGCCGGCTGCCCGAAAGCGGCGACGGCAAAGCGGGCTGTGGGGCCTTCACTGGTCTGGCGCGCGAGTTTGGTGGCGTCCGCCGGCCACTCACCCCACAACGCTACGATGACGCGCCCTTGGAAGGCGCCCTGTCGTAGCATGATCGACGTGGCTCCGAGCATCAGCACGCTGACGACGATAGCGGCGGCGCGCTGCACGGGGCCTTGTCAGATGACCAGCCCGCGCAGGAAGATGCTGCCGATGCACAACGCACAGAGCCCGCTCACCAGCCAGGTCTCGCCCATGAAGCGATAGGGCACGCCCGGCACGACCTCGCCCTTGTGACGGCTGGCCACGAGTAGGAGCATCGGAAAGGCCCTGGCCAATGAAGAAGCTCCTAAGACGCCGACGAGCCCGATGGGCCCAGAAAAGGAGCCCGCCCCCGTCAGAAGGAGCGCCTTGGCAACCGCCAAGACCGCCAGGGCCGGGATGGCTGCCAGCCAGAACTGGCCGCGCTTGCTCAGGCGACTGAGCAGATGTGCCCATCGCGAGGGTCCCTCGGTTTCCGTGCTGGGCCGGCTGGCGTCGTTCAGCTCGTGTGCGTCGCATCCTGTCAGGTCGATCATGACGTGCCGGCATACGAGGGCGTTCGGCGTTGCAGCATCCGTCGTGCCCCCCCCAGTCCCAGTCCCGATGGCCGCGACGGCATCGGCGATCTGCCGCATGATGCCGGTGAC